>CAZOIN010000102.1:0-3435 GCA_964579985.1 uncultured Candidatus Saccharibacteria bacterium | reverse complement strand
CAGAACGAGTGTTCTGATGAAAATAGTTCTTTTTTGGCTCTTTTACAACTAAAGATTATGTCTAAACAACAACTAGTCGTCATAAAGGTCGGCACGGATGTACTCCAAGACCCGCTCGCATTTTTTGTCATTGGTCGGGCGGTTGCCGATTTAAAACATCAAGGATACGGCGTCATACTGGTATCGTCGGGCGGAGTCGCCGCGGGAGCCGATCGGGTTCTAGAGCTCGGGGGAGACAGTCTAGCCTATCCGAAACATCTTTTGGCGGGTATCGGCGCTCGACACCTACTTAACAAGTGGGGTGCGGCGTTCGCGCTCTTCGCGCTCGATGTCATGCAAGGATATATGACCTATGGCAATCTGCGGTTTCGGAGCGAACGGGAGAACATCAGGACGTTTCTTCGGCGCTTTGCCTTCGATACCTTCTTCGTTCCGCTGGTGAATGAGAATGATCCGGTCTCGGCAGTAGAGATCACTAAAATGCGCAAAGGACTCGGGGACAACGATCGCCTCGCTCGCATCATCGCGGTTCTTGTTGGGGCGAACCATGTCCTCTTTGTGACGGTAAAGGGCGGCGTGTACACGAGCAATCCTGATAAAGATACGCGAGCGACTCGCATCAAACGCATTGATGCGACAAAAAGGCATCGCTTACATCCGCACACCTCCGGTCCGTCAAAGAATGGAAGTGGGGGCATGCAGTCGAAAGTAAATCAAGCCGCTATTTGTGCCCGAAAAGGGATGCATACCGGCATCATTGGGTTCCAAGACATAATGCGGTTTATGAGGGGAGAAGACGTGGGCACCCTTGTCACTCTCTAGCTCTCTAATCTTTCGCGAAAGGCTGTCCTAACGGACAGCCTTATTTTTTTGTTATAGTATGGACATCTTTCTGTCATCCTCGTGAATACGGGGATCCAGAAAAGACTGGATTCCCGCCTTAGTCTACGACTACTCCGTTGCTGCTCCGTCGCGGGAATGACAAACTGTATGAAAATTTTAATCGCAACAGGCATATATCCTCCCGATATTGGCGGGCCGGCACAATACGCAAGAGGTGTCGAGGAAGCGTGGCGAAAGGTGGGGCACAAGGTGAAGGTGCTTAGCTTTAGATTCGAGCGGAAACTGCCGACCGGAATACGACACCTGTATTATTTTTTCCGCGTAGTATTCTCGCTCCCGGGAGTCAGCTTCGTTTTCTCGCCAGACACCTTCAGCGCGGCGCTTCCCGCACTCTTTGCGAGTAAACTTTTTGGAAAAAAGATTGTCATTCGGACGGGCGGAGACTTTTTATGGGAGCGGTATGTGGAACGTACGGGGGATTTGGTGTTGCTTCGCGATTTTTATCGGACACGAATGAACCGTCTGAATCTCAAAGAGAAAATCATTTTTCGACTCGTGCGATGTTTATTTCGACATGCGGATGCGGTTATCTTTAGCACCACCTGGCAGAGAGAGATTTTTCAGGAACCATACGGTTTGAATGTCAGGAACTGTTTTATCGTCGAGAATTACTATGCTCCCCACGAGAGGCAAAGCTATTCTGATATTCTCAAGAATACCAGAATAAAAAAGGTCTTTGTTGGAGGCACTAGGGGACTGAAGTGGAAAAATAGTCCACGCGTTCAGGAAGCGTTTGCGAAGACGCGAAAGATGGGATTGTCCGTGTCGCTAGAATCGCAGACGGGGAGCCGAGGGCAGTTTCTGCAAGATATTCAGTCGAGCTATGCGGTCATTCTCGCGTCGCTAGGCGATATTTCGCCTAATACGATTCTTGAAGCGATAGCATTTAGTAAACCGTTTATTTTAACGCGCGAGACCGGCCTATATGAAAAGCTGAAAAACATCGGCGTGTGGGTTGATCCTGAAAATGTAGATGATATTGCCGCAAAAATCGAGTGGCTTGCGGACGAGAATAATTATCGGATGCAACAAAAGAAAATCGAGGCGTTTAGCTTTCAGCACGGCTGGGATGCAATAGCGGAAGAAATTCTCGCGATATATCGCGCGATCTGATACCCCCAGGACCTACGCATTTTTCTCTTTTCGAGTGTCATTCCCTTGAAAAGGGAAATCCAGAGCATGTGGTATAGCCCTGGATTCCCGCCTCCGCGGGAATGACAGAGGGGAAAAGGTGAACTATGTGCAAAGTGCGGAAGTCCTAACCTCGTTTTCTATTCCACCCGCGCGAGTTACGGAAGAGGTGGAGGCATCTTGGCATTGAACATACCTCGTGAATCTAGCGCAAACGCGGCAATGCGTTCACGCTACAAAAACGAGTGAAAAAGAGTTACAGTGGTACTGATGCGCATACTTAATTTGAGTTTGGACAAAAGAATCATTGAAAGAGATTCCGCTGTGCAGAGGCGGCTTATTGCTCTTGCCGAAAAAACGGGAGAGATTACCGTATTGGTGCCCGGCGAGCGGAATCGAATAGAGCAGCTTTCTGAACATCTCCTGTGTCAGTTCGTGGGGGGCGTGAAATTCTTTCAATTTCTGAAACTGTGGAGCAAAAGCTCTAAAGCGCTTCGCGCAAAAAGATACGACCTCATCACAGTCCAAGATGCTTATTTTCTAGGTTTTCTGGGGTATAAACTCTCTTTGCGATTCAAGATTCCGCTCGAAATTCAGGTACATGGCCTTGAGAGGTTTTTCGGTATTCGTAAACAAATTGCGGGGTTTGTGTTGTTGAAGGCACAAAAGATACGAGTGGTGAGCGAGAGACTTAGGCGTTTCCTGAATTCAGAATTCAATATTCAGAATTCAAAGATTTATGTCCTGCCGGTTTACACACAAATAGAAACTCCGAAGTCTGCGGCGAAGCGAAAGACCATTCCGTATCCGTTCACCTTTCTTACGGTCGGACGTTTGGTGCCGGTAAAGAATATCAGTCTGCAGATACTGGCATTCGCTAAGGTGGCGGAAAAGATACCCCATATCAGACTTCGCATTGTCGGAGACGGTCCGGAGCGAAGCAACCTACAACAAACAACCAACAACCTACAACTCGGAGGTAAAGTCATTTTTGAAGGCGAACAAAAAGAAGTCGACCGCTTCTACGAAGAAGCGGATGCGTTTCTCTTCACCTCCGATTCGGAAGGATGGGGTCTTGTGGCGCTTGAAGCAGCGGCACATCGCTTGCCGATCATCATGACCGATGTCGGGCTGGCCCGAGAAGTCATTCACAACGAAGAAAGCGGCTTTATCATTCCGGTTGGGGACGAGCATGAGCTCGTGCTCGCCATGCAGGAATTTCTTGACAAGCCGGAACTCCGGGCCCGCCTCGGCGAGGGAGCCTACCGCGCTTTTAGGGCACTTCCAGAGAGTGATGAGCACATACAAAAGCAAATCGAAGAGTGGCGGACACAGCTAAACAGAAAATAGATACGATCGTATCTATTTTCTTGACGCACCGTACAGTTTAGCAATAGTGTA
>CAZOIN010000101.1:0-3098 GCA_964579985.1 uncultured Candidatus Saccharibacteria bacterium | reverse complement strand
CGGCGACTGGGGACAATGTCAAGCAGTATCGTCAGGATTTTTGCCGTGAGATCAAAGGAAGTGTACCAGTAGCAGTGGTTTAACCCCTTCGCTTGTTTTGGTAGGCACTTCCAATAAAGGAAGGCGTGGAAGAGATCGAAGATTTCTTCTTTAGATACTATCGGGTATATTTTTGTATTCATAGCGCCCTGTCGCCAAAACGTCAGAGACACGGCACTATGAACACAACATTGCAAGGATTTTCTGAATCGAAAGATACACTATATGTTATATCTTGTCAAGTTTGCATATAAAGTAGGTAACAGTTATACTGGCGGTCATTAAATCCTTTATTTAAAGGGCTGTTTGGTAACAAATGGTCAGTTTTATTAGTTCGCTAAGAAGCGAATAGTGCTTAGCGATTAGTAGAAATTCCAATTTACTAAGCGCCGTACGCTAAACGCTCAATCATATGAAAAAGGGAAAGAAAATAAAGAAGGCACAAAACGTGAAAAATGTGTCCACTGGATCGTTTAAGGTGCGGCCGCTCGGCGATCGAGTACTTGTTCGCGAGCTTAAAAAGGAAGGCGAGAAGGTCGTATCAGGTATTATTATTCCGGAATCCGCGGGGGAAGATCGCGGAGCACGGAAGGGTGAGGTGGTGGCGGTTGGTCCGGGAAAGTATGATGACGGTGTGCTTGTTCCGATGGGTGTGAAGGCGGGCGACAAAGTGCTCTTTCAGTGGGGCGACAAACTGACAGTCGACGGAGTGGAATATGAAATGGTTTCTGAAAGTGCTGTCTTGGCGATTATCAAATAATTAACTTAACCAATCTGCGAATGGGTACCAATCTGCGAATACCTGCAAATGAGAAAAGGCGCGAGCATTAGTAGATTGGTGTGGATTAGTTGATTGGTATTTACATTATGGCAAAGCAAATTTTGTACAACGAAGAAGCACGACGCGCTCTCAAGCGCGGAGTGGATGCAGTGGCGAACGCGGTAAAGATTACCGTCGGTCCTAGAGGAAGAAATGTCGTGCTTGAAAAAAGCTACGGTGCTCCGACCATCACGAACGATGGCGTTTCTATCGCCAAGGAGATCTCGCTCAAAGACAAATTCGAGAACATGGGAGCCGAGATCGTGAAAGAAGTCGCCGAGAAAACCAATGAAGTTGCCGGTGACGGTACGACAACAAGCGTGATTTTGACCCAGGCTATTATTACCGAAGGCCTTCGCCAGACCACCATGGGGGTGAACCCGATGGGAGTTCGCGTTGGCATTGAGCGCGCGGCTGAAAAAGTCGTTGATGCACTCCGTGCCGCCGCAACACCGATCAAGAGCAAAGAAGAGATCAAACAGGTCGCCACTATCGCCGCTGAATCGGCAGAGCTCGGCGAGAAAATCGCGGACACTATAGGCAAAGTCGGCAAAGACGGCGTGGTCACGGTAGAGGAATCTCAGTCGGTTGGTATCGAGTATGAAGTTGTGAAAGGACTTCAGTTCGACAAAGGGTATGTCTCGCCGTACATGATTTCCAATGCGGAGCGTATGGAGGCTATGCAGGAAGATCCGGCAATCCTCGTCACGGACAGGAAAATCTCGAGTATCAAGGAGATTCTGCCGCTCCTTGAGAAGCTCGCGCAGTCGGGCAAGAAGGACTTAGTGATTATCGCCGAAGACATTGAAGGCGAGGCGCTCACCACTTTTGTCCTCAACAAACTTCGCGGGTCATTCAACGTACTTGGAGTGAAAGCCCCGGGATACGGTGACCGCAAGAAAGACATATTGCACGATATCGCCGTAACAATCGGAGCGCAGGTAGTCTCCGAGGAACTCGGACTCAAATTCGATACGGCACCACTCGATGTGCTAGGGTCAGCGCACCGTGTCATCGCGACCAAAGACACAACCACGGTTGTCGGTGGCAAGGGAAAGAAGAGTGAGATCGATGCTCGTCTCGCACAACTCCGCAAGCAGCGCGAACAGACCGACTCAAAATATGATATCGAGAAACTCGATGAGCGTATCGCTAAACTCTCTGGCGGCGTCGCCGTCATTCGCGTGGGCGCGGCGACCGAGACTGAAATGAAATATTTGAAATTGAAAATTGAAGATGCGGTGAACGCCACGAAGGCGGCTATCGCGGAAGGTATTGTCTCGGGCGGCGGCGTGGCACTCATCAAAGCGGCGCAGAAGGCGAAACACTGGTTAGAGACAGAAAAGAACAAGGCCAAGAACGAAGCCACCAAAGAATTCGAGGTCGGATTCAACATTGTGATCAAAGCGCTCGAAGCTCCGCTTCGCCAAATCGCGGTAAATGCCGGAAAGGATGACGGTTCAGTAATTGTCGAAGAAGTAAAGAAAGGGAGGGGCAACTACGGATACGATGCGCTTAAAGACGAAATGGTGCCAGACATGGTTGCGGCAGGAATCGTTGATCCGGTCAAAGTCACCCGTCTCGGCGTGCAGAATGCCGCATCAGCCGCGGCGATCTTGCTCACGACAGAAGTGGCGGTTGCCGAAGAACCGAAAGAGAATCCGCCAGCTGGCGGAGCGGGAGGCATGCCACAGGGAGGAATGGGAGATTACTAGAAAAAGTTAGTAGTAAGTAGCTAGTAGTTAGTAGGAAAAAGAAGCAAGAAACACCGTTTTGATATCATGCTACACTGTGAGACATGAAAAAACAGGAAACACATACCTCGAATGACTTAAAACGTTATCTCCTTTGAATTACGAAACGCCCCGTTTCTGTCATCCTCGTCCCCGATCGTGGCCGAGGACAGGCTACTGCGGGGATCCAGAGTGTGGCTTATTGTATAGGTCTGGATTCCCGCCTTCGCGGGAATGACAGCTTAGAATGTTAGTTTCGTAATTCAAAGCGTGGAGGAGAGCAGTGAGCGAAACGAAGTGAAGCGAGCCTTGAGAACCGAGAGGTGCTCAAAATAAAAACTGCGCGCCGAAACCTGCGAGCTTGCGGCGAGGATAGGACGAGCAGTTTTTATTGCACATGGTCTCTTTCCTCTTCTTCTGCTTCTTCTTTTGAACGTTTTCGGAACGCTATAAAGATGCCGAAAATGATTGCAAGTACCGCGGCGAGGATAAAGCCGACCGGACCG
>CAZOIN010000100.1:0-3077 GCA_964579985.1 uncultured Candidatus Saccharibacteria bacterium | reverse complement strand
CTGAAGAGCGAAGGGTCCCCGGTGCAAACCCGGGTCCCAGCACCAGTAGTCGTTCAGTCGGGCGGGGAGCGCTTCCCTGAAGCATGCCCCGTACCAAGTTTTGCTTTGGTGCGGGGAGCGAAGGGTCACCAGTTCGAACCTGGTCCTCGGCACAAGAAAAACCGGCGAAAGCCGGTTTTTTCGTGTCGAGGAAGCAAGCAAACTGCTTTGCTTGCGTACAGGTTCGAACAGCGGAATCATATTTTTTCACCAGAAAAAATAGATGAGCTGGTGCCCAGACAAACTTTTGAGACGGCAAAAGTTTAGTCGCGGGCGAACCTCTGGTCCTCGGCACCAAGAATAAAATCCGCTTTCGCGCGGAATCTTTTTTGAAATGGAATGCCTGCCCGCCGAAGCCGTCTTCGGCGCAGGCGGGAGAAGCGACGGGGCGGGGCGGGAACGCCGAGTCTGCGAGGCGTATGCCGGAGCGCCTGCCTGTCCGTAGCTTCGGAGCGGAGGCGGGAAGCGGAGGCAAAGAGAGAGCCGAGTCCGCGAGGTGAGAAGCGAATACTTGGAGCTTCGCAAGACCTTGAGCGTTTCTTCGGAGAAATGCGAAAGGTGTACCGTTCCCGTAGGGAAACCCGCCGAGTCCGCGAGGCGGGGACGCCGGAGCGAAGCGGAGGCGTAGCGGCGAGTCGGCGAGCCGCAGAGGATTCAGTTCTGCTTGAAAAAGGTTAGAGCAAAGGTTAGTATTTCTTCACCAATCAAAACTTCTGCGGGAGTAAGCCCAAAATTGGCTCGCGCCTGCGGCGCGAGCGAGTGTGTGGAAAGGAAATCCGTCTTGCGGGAGCGCACGAAATCGGAGGGCGGAGAAAAGGAGAGAAACACGGTTTTGTCCCTTTTTGAATCCAAAAACTATTTATGTCCAAACCAAAATATTTTCTCTACGCTCGCAAATCCACGGAGGACGACGACAAACAAGTGATGAGCATTGAAGCGCAGTTGTTTGAACTCCGTGAATTTGCTCGCAAAGAAAATCTTGAAATTCTTGAGGAATTTCAAGAGTCAAAAAGCGCAAAGACGCCGGGGCGTGAAGTGTTCGGCTCTTTGATGATGCGTATTGAAAAAATGAGTAGTGTCGGCATTCTCGCATGGCACCCTTTATGTTAAATACTTAATCTGTGGATATCTTTTGTATTTGATTTAAGCGCTTCGAAGAAGTTTCTTTTTTGTCAAAGAATTTTGTCTTCGTTTTTTTCTTTTTGTTTTACGCGTATCTCAACTTCTGGAACACCACTTTAGCCAGTTGATGTTTTAAACATCGCAGAGCCCAGAGTTTAGTCTTGCCTTCCTTGAGCTTCTTTTGATAGTACTCTTTACCTGCTGGATCACCTTTGATGGCGATCTGGGAGAGTGCGATTGAATGTATTGCTTTGTTTAATTGTCTGTTGCCAAAGGGATTGGTGTGCATCTTGTGCTTTCTGCCACTGGAGTGTGGAGTCGGAGCAATACCGGCATACATACTGAAGCGGTGCTTGTTTTTGAATCGTTTAATCTCCCCGCAGTATGCCCCGCCAGCCCGGTGGCGGGGTTGCCTGCGGATCGTGGGGACGGGGGTCGGGGACCCGGGCGTTCCCCCGTGGCGGAAAGCAGCGAGTCCGCGAGCCTTGAAAACCGAGGGGTTTTCAAAATAAAAGTCCGCTCGCCTAATACCCCGAGAGCTTGCTGCGGGGATATGGACGAGCGGTTTTTATTAAATCGCCGTCGACCCGAAACATTACATATCCTAGTATCCCTTTATCGTAAGCCACTCTGTTGAGGGCAACTTTCTATTAAACCAAAGCTATGTAAAGTCTCATGTTCTTCCCCGGGCAGTCTGACCGAGGCTACAAGAGTTTGGAACTCAAGAGCAGGATGCCATGAACCACGAGGAAGAAGATGCGACCTACAAAATCTAACATAGAAAGTCTGATCGCCTTGCTCGTAATAGTATTGATGGTGGAAGAATTATTTACCTCCTCGACACAGAAAAACTTGCGAGCTTAAAATTTCCAACTTTTTGGTTCGAAGCGACACCTCAAGGAAAATTTATGTTGAATATGGCTTTTGGGCAAAGCAAATATTATGTTGATTCTCTTTCCGAAAATACGAAACGAGGGTTGCGCCAAAAAGTAAGGCGCGGTGAATATCCAAGTTTAGCTCCTGTGGGGTATATCAACGACTCGCGAACAAAAACGGTTATCATGGACAAAAAGACCGCGCCGATTATTCGCCACGCCTTTGAGCTATACGCCACTGGAAACTATACGCTCCAAAGTATCGGAGAATATTTTGAGCGCAACCACCTCGTCGCAAAAAATGGAAAGAGAATCCACATTTCCCGCGCAACCTTTATCCTCTCCAATCCGTTCTACTACGGACATTTTCGCTATAACAGCGAAATTTACGAAGGCAAGTACGAGCCAATAGTGGCAAAGAAACTTTGGGACCTTGTGCAAGAAGTGATGAAACGAAAAAGTCGTCCGCGCCACAAACAGAAGAACGAACCACAAGCAGATTGCGGACTACTTTCGTGCGCGTCATGCGGTATGCAAATAACTGGCGAATACAGGGTGAAGACCCAGCTCAACGGCACGCAACATTTCTATACTTACTATCACTGCACCAAAAAATCTAAAACTCAAAAATGTCCTGAACCCTGTATTCGCCAAGAATCTTTGGACGCGCAAATTTCATCACTTCTGCAAAAAGTTTCTTTGCCACAAGATTGGGCGGACTATCTAAACGGAAGACTTGAAAAAGACAAAGTGGAATCCGCCCAATCCTCAACCGCTTTTGTTGAAAAAAATCAAAAAATGATTACGGGCATCACCGCGAAGCTCCAGCGACTTTTAGACGGCTATTTAGACCAAGATATAGACAAAGAAGTATATCGTGCTGAAAAGTCCAAATTGTTGTCCGAGAAAAAGTCGCTGGAGGAGGAAATATCTCGTAATCAACAAAAGCAGAAACATTGGCTCGAACCGATGGAAAAGTGGATAAAGGACGCGGGAAATATGGAAAAAATTGCATTGGATAGCAACCTTTTTGCGAAAAAG
>CAZOIN010000099.1:0-4098 GCA_964579985.1 uncultured Candidatus Saccharibacteria bacterium | reverse complement strand
GAGGACAAGATCATCTCGAATGTGACGATTACGTATGAGGTGAAATAGGCAAGTGGGTAGCTCGTAGAAAAAAGTAGAAGGTAGATACCAGAACCCCGCTCCGACTTTCGTCGGAGCGGGGTTGACGCTTAATCTCTTTTCGGCTTTACTATTTGTGGCAACGTTATGTACATGTTGCTTTATGAGTGACCCAATAGGAAGCGAGAGGCATCGCGGGTTACAGATCAACCGGCAACTGGGAAAGGAAAAGGGAATAAGGTGGAGACGCGTTGATAAGTAAACAGTGTGGAGTATCTCCATGCTCGGGCCCGGCAAGGTGCGGGGAAACGAACATATTGTTTTCATCTTATCAACCACGGCGGGAGCGTTAAGCCCCCGCCGTTTTTCTATCCTTGGTTTTATTTGACTTTTTGAGTCGAGGGGGGTATGATGTCTGCACGTAACCCCGCGAGGGGTTTTTTGATAGAACATCCTCTTTTATGGCGAACCTCACCCAATATTTTAAAGAGACAAGAGCGGAACTCAAGCATGTGTCATGGCCGACGCGAAAACAGGCGATCCTGTACACGCTCGTCGTGATCGTCATTTCACTCGTCACTGCGGCCTACTTAGGCTTCTTTGATTATGTATTTTCGTCGTTACTTAAACTCGTCATTTAACCCACAATGAGCAAACAGAAAATCCAAGAAGGGCGGAATTGGTACGCGATCCATACCTACGCCGGGTATGAAAATGCCGTATCCAGAAATTTGAAGCAACGCATCGAATCTCTCGGCATGGAGGACAAGATTTTCGCCGTGGTTATTCCCACCGAAAAGAAGATCAAGATCAAAGGCGGCAAACGCATCGAGGAAGAGGAGAAGATCTATCCCGGATATGTGCTGGTTGACATGATCGTTACCGATGATTCATGGTACGTGGTGCGAAATACCCCAAGGGTAACGGGTTTCGTCGGCTCGGGCGTTTTCCCCGTGCCGCTCCACAAGGCGGAAATGGAAGAGTTGTTCAAACGCATGAGTTCTGATAAGGTGGTGCACAATATCGAGCTTGATGTGGATGATGCGGTGGTGATCGTTGACGGCCCCTTCAAAGATTTGGAGGGGAAAGTCGGGGAAGTTGATGTAGAACGCGGAAAGATCAAAGTGTTAGTTAGCATGTTCGGCCGCGAGACACCCGTCGAATTAGATTTTTTACAAGTCAAAAAAATCTAATTCGGAAATTCGAAGCACGAAATCCGAAATCCTAAACAAATTCCAAGCACGAAGAATTAAGTCCCACACTCCGTATTTGATTATTTGAATTTAAGATTTTTTTCGAATTTCGATATTCGAATTTCGGGTTTTTAAGAAATTTATGGCAAAAAAAGCTGTCAGAAAACTTAAACTCACCATCATGGGTGCTGCCGCCACTCCGGCTCCGCCGATCGGTCCCGCGCTCGGTCAGGCCAAGGTGAACATCGGCGAATTCGTGACCCGTTTCAACGCGGGCACACAGCAAATGAAGGGCGAGCTCGTGCCGGTAGTGGTTTCGATTTACGAAGACCGCACTTTCGATATGATCTTCAAGGCGCCTCCGACCACGAACCTCCTCCTCAAGGCCGCCGGCAAAGACAAGGGTTCAGGCAAAACTCCGGCCCAAAAGGCAGGCAGCATCAGCAAAGCGAAGCTCCGCGAGATCGCCGAGAAGAAGCTGAAAGACCTCAATGCCAACACGGTAGAAGCGGCGATGAAAATCTTAGAGGGCAGCGCGCGGTCAATGGGAATTGAGATTAAATGAGAAGTTAGTAGTAAGTAGCTAGTAGTTAGTTAGAGAAAGAAAAACCGCGCTCCGTGCGGTTTTTCTCTATTCTCGCTCCAAATCAATCCACGTGTATTTGAGTCCGGTTTTTTCATCGTACCGCTCTTCGCGGAATGTTTCTTTAGTGAAATCTTTGCGCCAGTTGGGGAATCATACTGACGTTAGCAGGATTTTATGTTTGGCAATTGCCGAGGCGAACTCTCTGGGAAATCGCTTGGCGACATCAAGGACTTCCATGCCGATGTTTTTTCCCTTTTTATCATAGTCGAGAATGATACCTTCGCGAACTTCATCGCTTTCTGCTATCGCGCTATCATTAAACCGTAAGTACAGCGCCTCTTCTTTTTTGTGATAGTTGAATTTCATGGTCGTAGTTTTTTTGTTCTTTGAGAGCATATATGCTATTCTACTTTATATGGAAAAGCGACTTACCTACACAATACATATTGAACGCGATGAAGACGGACTGTATGTTGTTTCTGTCCCTGCTTTGCCCGGTTGTTTTACCGAGGGACGCACACTTGATGAAGCACTTCGCATGGCACAGGACGCAATTATCGGATTTGTTACCGTGCTCACCCGCCGGGGCAAGAAAATTCCCATTGAACGCCCAAAGAAAAGTCCATTTGCCGTAAGTATTCTTTCGCCGCGCGTGATGGCATGAGCCGATTACCTCAAGTGAGGCCACAAGAACTCATAAACGCGCTCAGGCGAAAGGGTTTTGTCTATGTTAAGCAGATTGGCAGTCATCGAATCTTGGTTGATGAAAAGCGCGACCTGCAAACATCCGTTCCCATTCACCCGGGTGATGTCGGGCGCGGACTCCTCAAGAAAATCCTTAAACAGGCTGGACTTTCTGAAGACGAATTCAGGAAGCCGCTGTGATATTGTTTAGTTTTCTTCTCGCTCCAAATCAACCCACGTGTATTTCAGTCCGGTTTTTTCGTCGAGGCGCTCTTCGCGGAACGTTTCCTTGGTAAAATCTTTTCGCCAATCGGGAAAGAATACATCGCCCACTCGCTCGCTTTCGACGAGGGTGAGGTAGAGTTTGTCGGTCAAAGGAAGGGCTTGTGCATAAATCTCGCCGCCGCCAATGATAAAAATTTCCGAATCAATCTCACCGGCTTTTTTGATCGCCTCTTCGAGCGATGAAATTACCACGACTCCTTCAGCCGCAAAGTTTGGATTGCGGGTAATGACAATATTCGTGCGGAGAGGAAGAGGGTGACCGATTGATTCAAAGGTCTTTCGTCCCATGATGACGGGGTGGCCGGAAGTCAGAGCTTTAAATCGTTTCAGATCATCGGAAATGTGAAATAAAAGCTTGCCGCCGTTGCCAACGGCGGCGTTTTTTCTCGTAACAGCCACCACTATACTTATTTTAGGCTTTGTCATTGGTATGTTTTTTCATCCATTTTCTTTGCACCAGCAGAACTCCAAACAGATGTGGAGAGACTATGGTAACTCCTTGAATAGTTTTTCCAAATAGTACGCCAAAATCGGATTCATCTCCAGTGAGAAGGTGCGAAGCATTACCGGCAATCGCGCCCCCAAGAATGGGTACATCCTTTCGTGCAAGTTCAATAGAAAGAGGTGTACTCATCTCACCGACTATTTCGCAATCCAAAAGAAGTTTCTCAAAAGCAGGAAGAGAAGCTACGCTTTTGAATTCAAGATTACGCCTTGCTTCTTCCGCCGCATAAGGATTAGTAAGCAGAGTCGCTCTGCGCCGGGCTATGCGTACTAAAAGTCCTGTGCGGCTTTTAGGCATCGCGGCGGAAAATAAGATATTCGCATCCAAAAACACTCTCATCGCTTTTTGAGCGAGAATTTTTTAAGCGCCTCCTCATTATTTCTCTTAAACTCCGCGATACGCTCGTCCGTGTATATTTCGATGGGGAAAGCCGCGCTGGCTTTAAGGACGACGCCCTCGGAAGTCTCTTCGGCGATAATCTGCCCCTCGCCGCGCAGTCCCAGTTTTTGCCGGAGCATTTTCGGGAGCGTGAGCGTCCCGCGCTCGTTGATATTAATGATGTTTCTCATACATTCAGTATTTCATACATTCAGTATTTTGCAAGGTTGACAAATGGCCGTTATTTATAGTAAGTTATTTTCGGACAGGAAAAACTTAATTCACCCCTGAATTAGGACACTCTCGTTTTTAATAATACCCGCCTTTAGTGCGACCTCCAAGGCGGAGCGATAGCCGAGTATCTTTCTTGGCTTCCGGTTGATAATGAAAACAACACGGTCAACTTCCGATTGGGACACCGCTCTGAAGTCAGTGCTTTTCGGAAAGTA
>CAZOIN010000098.1:0-2260 GCA_964579985.1 uncultured Candidatus Saccharibacteria bacterium | reverse complement strand
TGGCAGGTAGCCACCATTCAGCTCGATATGAACATGCCGGAGCGCTTCCTACTTGAGTACACCACCGAAAAAGGAGAAAAAGAAAAAGTGGTGATGATACACGCGGCCATCATGGGTTCAATCGAGCGCTATCTTTCAATTTTGATTGAGCACTTTGCCGGCGCGTTTCCGCTCTGGCTTTCACCGGTACAGGTAAAGATTCTTCCGGTCGGAGAGAAATTTCTTCCGTACGCAAAAAGTGTTCACGAAGCGCTGCAAGCCGCCGACATCCGCTGTGAACTTGATGCATCGAACGAAACTCTGGGCAAAAAAGTGCGCAACGCCAAACTCGAAAAGGTGCCTTACTGGATCGTGGTCGGCGCCAAAGAAGAGACCGAAAAAACTGTGACGCTCGAAAACCGAGCCGGGACCAAAGAGACGCTACCGTTCGAAAATCTCCCTTCGCGCTTGGTGATCGAAATCAAAGAGAAGAAATAGAAGCGCCCGCCACAATTGATGCGGCAGGCGCGACACTGTTAGCTCGCTGGAGCCAATACTTTTAAGAGACGGAAAGATACCTCTTCACCGGATGTCTTGATTTCAATATACTGATCTCCTACGACCAGATATTGGATTCTTTCAATAACATTTGCTGGGACACTGATCCCTGTCTTTTTGAGAAGCACGTCGAGCAAGAGTTTGTGACGAGCAAAACATCTAGATACGGCCCCTTCTGCAAGTAGCCTCTGAACTTCTCTAGCATCCAAGTCCTGTTGCTCTAGTCCCATCTGGGTCGGCAGCATCTCAGATGAGTCAAAACCAATATATGTTTTCAAGGTTTCCTTTCGTTGCCTGTGTAAAAAGAACAATCGCACTAAATTGCGGAGGTACTGTACCTTAAAATGCAATTGTAGTCAATTTTTCGGACTAGGAGACGGCGGAGAAACCTCCTCAAGGTTATGTCCAGAAATAAACCAATTCTCGGCAAGCTCTATAGGTTCTCCCTTCTTATCAAAAAGGGGCGTTTCCAAAACCTTTCGGCTTGCGTCGGAAATCTCTTTAAAATCATCGGTGCTGAGAAAACCTTTGAAGGCGATGAAGTTAGGGGGGTTACTATTGATACCGGCAAGAACTTGCTCTTCAGTCACACTAGAATCTTTCTCATGTGCTTTCTCAATTAATTTATTTAGCAACATATGATGAATGGTTCTCCCTTCTCCGTAAAATCCCTCCCTCTTTACTGAATCTATAAGCACATAGAAACACCTCAGGGCGCGCTGTTCAACTGCTCCTGTGCCACCCCGATGCGGGTCATGTAAAAATACATGCTCGTCATCAAAAAGGATATCAAAGGTCTCACATATGTCTTTTCGCACAGGCTCAAATTCTTTTATCTCTTGCCGTGCATCCATTACTTTTCGCTCATGTAACTCTTGATTCAATTTAGTATCGGGGTTAACAACCCGTACGCGATCTTCCACGTCGTGGATAATCGACAAAATCCGGTCCTTATAACCGAAATGTTCTGGCTTATTCCCCGGCATTTCGAATGAAAATTTCTTTTCCATATTTATATATCCAGCGTGGCTTTAGTCGCGTTCGACTGGATAAAAGATTTGCGGGACGGTACGTCCTCGCCCATCAAGATGTCGAATATCTTGTCGGCTTCCTGCGCGTCTTCGACCGTCACCTGTTTTAGCATGCGCTTTTCGGGGTCCATGGTCGTCTCCCAGAGCTCTTCAGGATTCATTTCGCCAAGACCTTTGTAGCGTTGGATGGAAACCTTTTGAGAGCGTTTAGCGTTTAGTGAAATAGTCGTAGACCGCGTAGAGCGTTTAGTGTCTGCTTCTACAACTTCGGCCCCATCCACTTCAGACTCGACTGTTTCTTCTCCAACTTCGGCTTCCTCGAGTTGTTTGCTCTCGATCCCCTCTTTCTTCAAGAAGGCGTTCTTCTGCTCGTCGGAATAGAAATAGTAAAACTCCTTACCGCGCTTTACTTTGTAGAGCGGCGGCTGGGCGATGTAGATGAAGCCTCCGTCGATCAGTTGTTTGAAGTAACGGAAAAAGAGCGTTAGAAGAAGCGTCCGTATGTGCGCACCGTCAACGTCTGCATCAGTCGCGATGATGACCTTGTGGTAGCGGAGTTTTGAAACATCGAACGAATCTGAGATGCCGGTACCAAGGGCAATGACCAGCGCTTTGATCTCGGCAAATCCGAGTATCTTATCAAGCCGTGCGCGTTCAACGTTCAGAATCTTCCCTTTGAGCGGAAGCACCGC
>CAZOIN010000097.1:0-6133 GCA_964579985.1 uncultured Candidatus Saccharibacteria bacterium | reverse complement strand
AGATTTTTCGCTTCAAAGATCTCGCGCTCGGAGACATATCGATCAAGATCAATCTGGAGAAGAATCTTTTCCGTCTCCTCGAGAGAAAGCGTACTGTTCTCGATGGCATTGGAGTTGTATACCTGTTCCGGAATTTCCGCTTCCATGATCATCTTGAGCAATGACTCTTTCCCGGGTGAGACGCGGTAATAGCGCTCGCGGAGTTCGATTATTTTTTTGTATATACTTAGCGTTCTAGCCATATAAGCCAAGTATAGTAAAGTTAACTATTATTGTCAAATAACCGTGAATTATACTAAAAAATCTTGTTATTTCACGGTATATGGTCCCTTTTTGCATAGTACAGCGTGGAAACTATGCAAATAGTACAAAAGTGTACCATTCGCAAAACGTGGGATATTCGAGTCATATTTGCTTAATTATCTGTGAAAAGTTAAGTTCATCCCTACACCAAAATATTTGGTGTGGGGACATGTCGCACCCCGCCTTCGCCAAGGCTACGGACGGGCAGGCAAAACCGCCTTCTTGTCCCGCCGTAGTTTTAACGGAGGCGGATCGGCGGTCTTGGTTTAAATCGTGGCTACTGGTGTTTTTCGGGATGTATAATCTCCACCTCTTTTACTTCGTTCAAATTTCAGCGGACCGAGATGTATCTGAAACTTTAACCCTTCATTGGTGTATGTGGCTACGAAGACCCGAATTTGCTGACCGCTATGTTTCTGCTTTTTCATGAATTGACTATATCTTAAGCCCATGGAATTTCAATTTCCTTTCGGGGGTGATACTGTATACGAACGTCTTCACCGAGAGGAGGCAAGGGCCTCTTGCCACTGGCGCTGACAATCTGCAGGTTCGCAGGTGGAAACACTGCCAGTGAGTGTCCTTGCTGTGAAGTACCCATCGTGCTTTCCGTGCGATGGGTTTTTATAGCGGATATGAAGGGAAAGTTGACAAAGTGCACGTATTTGTGATTAGATATAGCGAAAAGTCCATTGCTCCAAAAAGAGCATTGGTTAACAACTGGAAAAGGAAAGGAAAATCAATGACACGCAGAATGAAGAGAGAAATTGGAGTAACACTGGCCGTTATTGGAGTCTGTGGAGCAGTGATAATCGGATTTACCACGCAGAACCCTGCTGCGGGCTTCCAGGTCCTCACCGTGTTTGGCGCTCTGGCCTGCCTCCGCCTTTTGTAGTCGGACAGGTTGAGTTCCCCAACATAAACCTGTAGACAGTAGTTCACTGTCTACAGGTTTTTTCTACCCACTATTATTTCCCGAGATATTTTGCGCGGTTAACAAGATGCTGTTCGTGCGTTTTTGCGTAATGCAGAAGGCCTTCTTTGTCGGTAAGGTAATACAGATACTCCGAGGAGGTCGGAGTTATCGCGGCACTGATGGCATCAAGGCTGGGGTTATTGATGGGGCCGGGAGGAAGACCCGCGTAGAGATAGGTGTTATACGGCGAATCTATTTTTAAATCATCGCTCGTTAGTTCGAAAGTATTTTTACCCAAGATGTAGGGAAACACCGCGTCCACTTGAAGCGGCATGCCTAATGCAAGGCGTTTCCACAAGATTCCCGAAACTTGTTTTCGACTTTCCGTTGTACGTACTTCCCCTTCAATGAGCGAAGCTATCGTCAGTACATCGTGAAGTGGCTTTCCAAAATCATTGATCTTCTCCTGTAGGGGCAGGGTACGGTTTTCGAAATTCTGCTCCATCTCCGCGATAATCTTTTCTTCCTTGATGTTGGGAGAAAAAACATAGGTGTCAGGAAACAGGTATCCTTCTTTCTTCGCAGTCAGTTTCAAAAACCGCTCACGGTTAAAGCGAGGGAGCGACACTCTGAGAATGTCCGCTATTTTTGCGTTACTAAGTCCTTCAGGTACGGTGACTCGTACCGACACCATGTCGAGAGTACCCTGCGTAAATCGTTTCGCTAGCTGAAAAACCGAGGCAGGAACAGAAAGGTAATACTCTCCCGCCTTAAGTCCCCTATCTCCGCCTAAAAGAGTACTCCATATCTTGAACCAGAATGCCGAACGGACAATTTCCATTCTATCAAGCAACAGGGACGCTTCGCCGAGCGTCATACCTTCCTTGATGCTTACGGATATCCCGACTGGGAATCTCGATGGCGCCCTCCACCACAATGCGTGGATACTGAAAAAGACCAAGACAAAGACGGCTGCCACGGTAGGTATGATAAGCCTAGGAATAAAAACCGCTCGTCCATATCCCCGCAGCAAAGCTGGCGGGGTATTAGGCGAGCGGACTTTTATTTTGAAAACCCCTCGGTTTTCAACGCTCGCGGACTCGCTGCTTTCCGCCACGGGGAAACTCCCGTTTCCCCGACCCCCTTCCCCTCTCTCCGCATTCATCCCCGCAGCAGAGCTGTCGTGGAATTCTGCGGGGAGATTAAAACAAATGGCAGATATAAGCGAAATAACAGAGGTGAGCTATAAAAGCAAAGAAGCCATTAATGGGGCTACAATTTCTAATGGGATGCCAAAGGTTTATACTGAGCGACTTGTGGTGAGCCGTGTCGAACCAAGTCGAAGTGAAATCGGCTTCGATGGATTTATCAACTTTATCTATGGTTTTACATAAATAAAGTTACATGCTATACTTTATGTATAAAATACCATGTATAAAGCAGGGACTTACAAGCAACAGTATAAATACAAGAGCTTTTCGCCGTCCTTAATAAACGGTCCTTTTGCGTGGTCAGATCAGAAGATAGATATACTCCTAGAAGAGGCTAATAGGCTTTTGGGTGAGCTGGATACCTACTCAATGCTAGTTCCCGATATAGATTTTTTCATTCGCATGCATGTTGTGAAGGAAGCGACGACCTCAAGTCGCATTGAGGGGACTAAAACAGGTATTGATGAAGCTCTGCTTCCTAAAGAAGAGATTGATCCTGAACGAAGAGATGATTGGGGCGAAGTACAGAACTATATCGCGGCAATGAATTTTTCTATCGCCCAACTGGACAAGCTACCACTTTCAATTCGACTCTTAAAAGATGCTCACAAACTTTTACTAACTGGTGTACGAGGTAAATACAAACAACCTGGAGAAATTAGAACTAGTCAGAATTGGATTGGTGGCGCTACACTGCAGGACGCTGTTTTCATACCGCCTCATCACGATGAAGTACCAGAACTCTTAAGCGACCTAGAGAAGTTTTGGCACAACAAAGAACTTAGTATTCCTCACTTAATCAAGGTGGCTCTTAGTCACTATCAATTTGAGACAATCCATCCTCTTCTAGATGGTAATGGCCGTATTGGGCGACTTTTAATTACTCTCTACCTTGTCTCTAATGCTATCCTTAAAAAACCTACACTCTACATCTCTGATTTCTTCGATCGGAATAAAGGCGAATACTATGATGCTCTTACCGTAGCCAGAAGCTCAAACGATATTGAGCACTGGATTAAATTTTTCCTGGTTGGTGTCGCTGAAACATCAAAGAAGTCCATCGAAACATTCAAGAAGATTGCTATTTTGCGCGAGAAAGTTGAAAAAGAAATTGCTACACTAGGCAAGAGATCAAAAGTGGCTCAAGAACTCATAAATCATCTCTATTCGCAACCAATTATGAATGCCAAAGATATAGAGCAAAAATTGAAAATCACCCAGCCATCAGCCAACAGTTTAGCTAACCAATTTGAACAGTTAGGAATATTTAAAGAACTTACCGGTTTTAAAAGAAATCGGCTCTTTGTGTTTTCGGAATATTTAGCCTTGTTCGAGAAATAAACCCCCACACCAAATTCTATGAACAACAGGGCGAGCGTCCGGATTGCTTGCCCGTCCGTAGTCTTGACGAAGGCGGGGTGGCAGCGAAGGAGACTATAAGGTGATCAAAAAATAAATTTATGAAAATAAAAGATTTACCAAAATCAGATAGACCGAGAGAGAAGCTCATAGCGAAAGGAGTGGAAAATTTGAAGGACTCCGAACTTTTGGCGATTCTTTTACGCACCGGCACGATCGGCAAGAATGTCATCGAGATCGCATCGCAAATTTTATCCAAGAATTCCAAGAAGCGACTATTGCAGATGACATATCAGGATTTGGTGAAAATAAGCGGCATCGATTCCGCAAAAGCTACGACTCTTCTCGCCGCTTTCGAACTTTCCAAACGCGCACTGGAAGTGAATGACACGAATTTGCCCGTGATCAGCGATGCTAAGGATGCCGTAGCTCAACTTTCGGATATGCGTGATCTTAAAAAAGAACATTTAGTGGCTTTGTATTTGAATGCAAAGAATCAACTGGTTCACAAAGAGACTATCTCAATGGGTACGCTAAATGCGAACTTAGTCCATCCACGGGAGGTTTTTGAACCAGCCCTCAAATACTCCGCGGCACAGATAATAGTTGCTCACAATCACCCTTCTGGCGATCCGAAGCCATCGGGAGATGATCTGGAGGTTACAAAAAGATTGACCGAGGCGGGAAAGATGATGGGTATTGAGGTTATGGATCACGTCATCATTTCGAAAAACAGCCACTTCAGCTTCAAAGAAGGAAGACTGTTTAGTTGACAATGACTTGACAATGGAATATAGATTGGTTTACAATGGACTTGGTTATGACAAACAGAGCAAAAATACTCACTTTGGCCCGTACCCCAAATTTTGAACACCAACCTTGTATATAATTAGCAGTAGTTAATCATAATACAAGGTCATGAAAAAATATCGCATCGCTCCGGAAATCAAGGAGCAGATTTTGAATCGTATTAAAAACGACGGCGTTTCGGTTATCGACGTTGCTAAGGAACACGGCATTGCCGAGAACACCATCTATGGCTGGATTGCCAAGAAAGTCGACGGCCATCCCAGCCTCTCGGAAATCGTCAAACTGAAAAAAGAAAACCGCCAGCTCTTGGAACTGGTGGGAGAAATCACTCTTAAACTTTCTGAAGCCCAAAAAAAGAATTGATGAGCGAGAATAGAACGCCCAAAGCTCTTCGGGCCAGAGAACTGGGCGTCTCCCGCGGCAGTTTGTATTACCAGCCGAAGCAACCGGACAAAGATTGGCAACTGAAATGCCGGATTGAGGAAGTGCTCCGTCGGAAACCGAGCTACGGCCATCGTCGGATTGCCGGGGATTTAAAAATGAACAAGAAACCAGTCCTCCGAGTGATGAATTTGTTCGGCATCAAACCTTACCGCCGGAGAGGCAGGAAATGGCTTAAACCAAAGAAAATCCAGCATACTTACCCAAATCTGCTGATGACGACATCTCCGTTGTTTGCCAATCACATTTGGGTGTCCGACTTCACCCGCCTTGTCTGGAAAAAGCGGGCGGTCTACCTCGCCACGGTGATGGACATTTTCACCAGAAAAATCGTCGGCTTGTCGGTTTACGCTAATCACACCGTTCAGTTAGTGCTATCGGCTTTTCTTTCAGCTATTCATCACCACTGCCGACCGATGATTTTCCATTCCGACAACGGCAGCGAGTTTGATTCTGGAGTTTTTATTCAAGCGCTGGAAACCGTCGGCGTTCAAATTTCCCGTTCAGCCCCCGGTTGTCCTTGGGAGAACGGTTATCAAGAATCGTTTTACTCTCAGTTCAAAGTTGATTTGGGAGATCCGAATCGGTTTGATTCACTTGGCGAGTTGGTGTTTGCTATTTACCAGACAATCTACGATTACAATCACAGCCGCATCCATTCGGCGCTCGGCATGCCGCCGGTGGAATTTGCGCAAAAACTCGCGCCGGTTTACAATTCAGGAAACAAGGTTAGTGTCTAAAGAAAGGGGTACATTGCAAAAGGCCATTCTTGACCCGGGTGCCGCTTTGGCAATCCTCCGGGGTTTTGAAGCCAGCCGGGCCGAAGGTCTGTCTCTTCAAGCTCACTTGGAAAAAGGTTTAATGGATTTTCTCGGTAAACGAGATTACCCGGACAGGGACCGCAATCTCATAGCCCGGATTCTTGTCGCCAAGGGTTTCTTCAAAGACACCGAAGCCAAGGATTTCAACATCAGTGGTTTAGATGACAAAGCGCTTTCTGCTCTGCGGCCCAAAGGAGAAAAGGAAAAAGTTACCAAACCAAAATCTAAAGGCACTCTCGCCCTCAAAGACCTGGCTACCATTGATCCCTACGGTT
>CAZOIN010000096.1:0-2549 GCA_964579985.1 uncultured Candidatus Saccharibacteria bacterium | reverse complement strand
CGCCTGTTTATCGTCCTTATGCTTCTCCTTAATGCGATTAAGTTCGCCCTCATGCGTCTTCATCTCAAGTTGAAATTTGGCTGCCTTGTGGGAAAGGGGGGATAGAGCGAGTTTGATAAGAATGGTGAATAGGATAACCGCAACGCCGACGGAAGACCCTGGAAGAATACCGATCAAAAAAATAAGCCCGTTGTAGAGCGGGATGTAAAAAACGGCTTTGAGCAACGCGAGCATGCCCCCATTCTAACCCTTTTTAGGAAAATTCCAAACGACAGTCTTTCCGAAGTCGTTCCCGCGGAGGCGGGAATCTAGGCCAATAAGTATCGTTCTGGATCCCCGCCTCCGCAGGGATGACAGAAACGGGAATTACTTTTGAACTGCCGTGATAAATTCTTGCTCTAATTCTCTAAAGGAAGCGTCTAACGCCCCTTTTTTAAGGGTAAGGGTAAGCGTGTGTCCTTGCAGTAGCGAATGGTGTGCCTCGATAACATGATACATCCTTCTTCGAAGGAGATTCCTATCAACGGCTTTTTTGTAAGTAGACGCGGAGACGACAACTGCGGCTTTTCCTGCCTGCGAGAGGCCGGTAGGGGAGACCGGAAAGAGGCGGAGCAAAAAATGGGGAGTGTGCGTGACCCGCCCTTGGCGCAAGTGTTTAAAATCTTCGGTTGTTAACCGCCGAGATTTGGGTAACATGAGAATAGCTTATTAGCTGTTTAGCTTACTAGCTTTTCAGGAAACGACAGAGAACCTGCGTTCCGCACAACTCTTTTTCTTACTGGCAAGCTAACTAGCTAGAAAACTAAGAAGCTAATTAAGAAGCTTGCTTACGGCTGACGGTGAGTTTTTTTCGTCCCTTTGCACGGCGGCGGGAAAGTGCCCTGCGGCCCCCTGGTGTAGTCATACGGGAAAGAAAACCGTGGGTCCGCGCGCGCTTCTTTCTTTTTGGTTTGTAGGTAAACGACATGAAGTATGAAGTATGAAGTATCAGACCGTCCCTAAATCTGATGTTACATATTTCATGTTACATGTTTTATTTTGGGTTGTCCCCAATCTGTCCACACATTATTAACATATGGTGGCTTTTTTTACAAGTTTTGTATTTTCGTTATCAGTATATACTATAGCCACTTAAAGAATGGAACAGGTAACATGGAACACACCGGCCTTTCCAATGATTCATATTCCATTCTTCATGTTTCATCTGCCATGAACGATACTAAACAACTGTGGGAAAGTGCGCTGGCGGAAATTGAACTCTCTGTTTCTAAGGCTAATTTTACGACGTGGTTTAAAGACACTTCCATCGTTCGTCTGGAAGAGGGAATCGTGTATCTTTCGGTGCCAAATACCTTCGTAAAAGACTGGCTGCTGAATAAATATCACAAATTCATACTCCATTCCCTCCGCAACCTTTCGGAGCAGATTAGAGCTTTGGAATATACCATCGTGAGGGACGACATGCGCAAACGGGAGCTACCGATCGCCAAAACAGCCGCTCCTTCGCTTACATCCGAACTGCCGCTTCAGGATTATTACGTGGATAGAGAGACCAATCTTAACCCCCGCTACACCTTTGATTCGTTTGTAGTGGGGCCGTTCAACGAACTCGCCCATGCTGCCGCGCTTGCGATCATCAAAAATCCCGGAATCACCTATAACCCTCTGTTCATTTACGGGTCGACAGGTCATGGAAAAACGCACCTTATCCAAGCGGTGGGAAACCACATCAAGACCGTTTTTCCCAGACAAAGAACATTTTACGTCACATCTGAAAAGTTCTCCCAGGACTTCGTGACCGCGATGCAGCAGAGTCGTATCACTCAATTTAAGGAGAAATACCGAGAGTATGACACGCTCATCATGGACGACATTCAGTTCTTCTCTGGAAAGGAAAAAAGTCAGGAAGAGCTGTTTCATCTCTTCAACGACCTGTACGCGCACAACAAGCAGATCATCTTTTCTTCAGACAAGCACCCGAATTATATCCAAAACCTGGAGGAGCGCTTAAAATCGCGTTTCGCCGCCGGTATGACCGTGGATATTCCGGCACCCGACAGGGAATCGCGCGTCTCCATTTTGAAGTCGAAAGCGCGCATAATCAAATTCGAGCTCACCGACGAGGTGGCCGACTATATCTCAACGGCGCTCGAAGGGAACATCCGGGAACTTGAAGGAATTTTGAATTCTATTATGATGCAGACTCAGGTGAAGGGCAGGGATTTAAGCGTTCTCGAAGTAAAGTTTATCCTCAAGAACACCAGTAAGCCCAAAAAAGCCTTATCAATCAAGGATGTTACGAAGGTGGTGTCCGACTTCTACAACATCGATGAAAACCACATCTATGAAAAGACCCGCAGGAAGGAGGTGGTGAAGCCGAGACAACTGGTGATGTACATCCTCCGAATGGACTGCCGCCTCTCGTTCCCACTCATTGGACAAAAACTCGGGGGAAGAGACCACACGACGGTGATACATTCGTGCGACAAGATTAAGAATGAGATTCAAGAAGATCCGAACCTCCTGCAGGAGATTAATCAAATTCGCGC
>CAZOIN010000095.1:0-6301 GCA_964579985.1 uncultured Candidatus Saccharibacteria bacterium | reverse complement strand
TGACGCGTATTGATGATGCCGCGGTCCGAAAGGGTGTCACTGCTGATCGCCTTCTCTATGAATGACGCTCGCTGACTGATATTGAATTGAGGTTTCCCCCCACGAATCACGAGCCATCCGGCACCGATGAGGATGGTGCGAGCGATGAGAAAAGGAATGAGCCGTGGCCATTCAGTACGAGGCGCGCAGGTGAAATAATTTTCGTGCGATCCGAAGGTATGGCCCTGCCAATCGTTATTGTGGCAATACAGTTTGGGTGAATATTTCTGGGCTTGGCAGAACTGTTTCCCTGCTTCAAAGTAGGCTACTCGCGCCGCCGCATTGGACGTTTCGGGTGTGCAGAACTCTACATGCTCCCTATCTTGATACACCTTTCCCCCAGCCTCCGTAATAAGGGGCAGTCGGTTAAATTCTGCGCAGGGCTCACCTGAACTGTCCTGCCCGATACCCAGTTCTACTTCATCTCCTCCGATCCGGATTTCAGGTACAATCGGAAATGTCGTAAATAGCGGCTGATTACTTAGAAGGGTTTCGAGAATATGTGATCTATCCACAATGTCCTTTCTACCTTGGATTTTTCAAGGATTTTTTCAAGGTTTCTACCCTGAAAAGTAGTCGTTTTGATACGAATAGTCAAGAAAATGCTTACGATGCGGTTCTAGATCATCTTCAAAAATTCCTCCTCACTCAAAATCTTCACACCAAGTTCGCGGGCTCTCTCTAGTTTTGAGCCGGGGTCAGTACCGGCCACGACAAAACTCGTATTTTTTGAGACAGAGCCGACCACATCGCCCCCAAGAGATTTTATTTTCGCTTTAGCCTCATCGCGAGACATCGAAAGAAGCGCTCCGGTAAGTACGAAGGATTTCCCCGCAAGGGGCGCGGCGCCCCTTGCGGGCAAATCCACTTTTGCAATCTGCACCTGCTCTGACAGTCTCTTTACCAGCGCTTTATTATTTCGATCGGCAAACCAATCCACCACGGCCCTTCCGACCACCGGCCCTACGCCATTAATCTTTTCGAGTTCCTCAAATGACGCATTGGAAATGGCTTGTATGGTCTTAAAATGTTTTGCCAAATCTTCGGCTGTTTCCTCCCCCACTTGCGGAATAGAGAGCCCTACTAAAAATCGAGGGAGGCTTACGGTACGCGCCTTTTCGATCGAGGCTAGAAGATTATCAACCGAAGTTTCTGCAAAGCGCGGAAGCTCTAAAAGCTCCTTGCGCGTGAGTAAAAAGAGACCATCGTAGCTTGCAATGAGATTCTTTTCGAGCAAAACATCAATGATTTTCGGACCGAGGCCATCAATGTCGAAGGCGCGTTTGGAAACAAAGTGGTACCAGCGACGTTTTATCTGCGCAAACGAATTTTTGTTGACGCATCGCCACGCCGCCTCGCCGGCAACCCGCTTGATCCTGCCGTCGCCGCCACACGCGGGGACTCGTTCCGGCCAGACAAAAGGTTTTTCTTTTCCCGTACGCATCTCTACAAGCACCTTCACGATATCCGGAATAACGTCCCCCGCCTTTTGGAGTATGACCGTATCCCCGATGCGCACATCCAGCCGCTTGATCTCATCTTCATTGTGAAGTGTCGCCCGAGAGACCATTGAGCCTGCAACGAGCACCGGCTTTAAGTGTGCCACTGGCGTAATCACTCCGGTGCGGCCGACCTGAAACACGATTGTCTCCACGACGGTCGTTACCTGCTCGGCTGGAAACTTGAAAGCGATGCCCCAGCGCGGAGCCTTGCCGGTGTAACCGAGCGCTTTCTGCAACGCAATTTCATTCACCTTAATCACCACGCCGTCGACGAGATAGTCTTCCTTCGCGGCTCTATCTTTCCACTCTTTCCAGTACGCGATCACCCCCTCAATCGTCTTGCAAAGCTTGAAGTGGGGATTGACCTTGAAACCAAGTTCGCGGAGAAAGGCAAGCTCTCCCGTTTGGGTATCCGGCAGAGAAACATGCGAAAGGCTTACGTCATAAATGAAGGTATCGAGTTTGCGCGCGGCGGCGATTTTCGGATCAAGCTGGCGGATGGAACCTGCGGCCACGTTTCTCGGATTGGCGAAAGTTGGTTCGCCGCTCTTCTTCCGCTCGCGATTGAGGCGCACGAGATTTTTCTTTCCCATCCATACTTCCCCTTCGACAATACAACTTACCTCTCGGGCAAGCCGAATCGGCACCGACTGTATGGTTCGCACATTATGCGTCACGTCTTCCCCCACCTTCCCATCGCCGCGCGTCGCCGCACGCTGGAGCATTCCTTTTTCATATTCCAAGACCACTTTCAACCCGTCAATTTTTAATTCGCACACGTACGAGAGTGGCGCGTTCCCTAATCCAGCAGTTCGGAGAAAGCGTTTCACTCGGGCATCAAATTCACAGATGTCGTCTTCCGTAAAGGCGTCGTTGAAAGACCACTGGGGCACTTTATGCGGCACTTTGACAAATCCGGGAAGCGGCTCGCCGGCAACCCGCTGCGATGGCGAATCGGGGGTGATAAGATCGGGGTACTCCTGCTCGATCGATGCAAGCTCGTGCTTCAGCGAATCAAGCGCTTCTTCCGAGATCTCCTGCCGATCAAGCACGTGGTAGAGATAGCGATGGTGGTTAATGGTTTCGCGCAGTTTTTTGACGCGTTTTTTTACTTCCGTGGACGCTTTTGGCATATCAAATAGGGTATAGCGGTTAGCGGTTAGCGTCTAGTAGACAAGATCAATACTAACCGCTAAGTTAGTACTTCACCCGTAGCGCCCTCTCCACCCGTGCCGGATTCACCGCAGTTCCGCAATCATTTCTGCCACGCGATTCAAGCACGGTAGACCCTGAAACGGTTTTGCCGACCACCACTTTTACACAGCCGGACGGCGTAAAATTAAGGGTAAAGGTACTCGTTGCCGCGGTGGAGCTTTCTGCAAGGAGCAGTACCGGCACTGCCGCTGTCCCGTTGCAAGTAAGAGTGG
Source organism: uncultured Candidatus Saccharibacteria bacterium (assembly GCA_964579985.1). GTDB lineage: Bacteria > Patescibacteriota > Minisyncoccia > Phycocordibacterales > UBA10002 > UBA10002. Next base: position 3,333 of record CAZOIN010000095.1, on the reverse strand, counting down.
AGCGTCCGACATCGTTGCTCGAGGAGGGAAATACAACCGCGCTGCTTCCAACATTGATATCCCAATACAGGGCACATTCGATGCCGGTGTCTGCGGCAAAGAATGCATACTCCGATTCCTTGCCGGCAGTTGAAATGACAACTTCCTTTATGGAGATGTGCGCGATCGCGAGGCCGAGCGAAAAAAGGAGGCTCCCGACTAGCACAGCAAAGAGGAGGATGAAGCCCCGCCGAGATGAAACATGGAGCATGGAGCATGGAACACCCAGGAAAGACTCTTTTCTTTTGTTACCTGTTTTATGTTCCATATTTCATTTGTTCGTCTTACTGTAAGTCGTACCAATTAAGCACGTTTTCGCGGACGCGCATCGTGCGCGTCCCGAGCGAACCGGCCTTCCAGACAACGGTTACTTCTATTTGCGCCTCTATATCATTTTGTATTTCTACTACCGTAACCTTGCGGATTAAATCGGTTTTCGTCCACTCGTTAGTAGCACGATGTCCAAAGAGCCCCTGTTGTTCCATAACCGGACCAGTATATTGATATAAGGTGCAGTTATAGTTTGAGGGTCTGCAACCAACGATTTGTTGGCCAGAAGGTGCCGTCGTATCAATGCCGCACCCTTCGACCTGTAGGCATTCATCGAGGCCATGTAGCCAATTTGAACCGCCGCCCAGCCCGGCGATCGCGCTGCCGTCGCGTACATTGCGCACATACTCGATTGCCTCCTGTGCGAGATAAAAAGCGGTTATCTCGCGCCGAGCGGCATCCGCCGCCGCAAGTCCTTTTTCAGCAATGGTGAGCGGCGCAGTAATTGAAAGAAGTAGGATTGCGATGGCGACCAGTGTCTCGATGATGGTAAAGCCCGAAGCAGCTTTTAGCTGATAGCTGATAGCTGATAGGCTGAATCGATTTATTTCCTTTTTGTTCTTCATGGACTTTCTATAAGCTAAAAGCTATCAGCTGATTACGGTTCCACATCCAAAAATCTTTGCGAGACCATTGTCTCGATTCCAAAACTTGTAGATACTTTGCCCTTTCCCAGCATGGTGCCTCGCACCACGATCAGCACGCGCGGTTGCTCTTGGTCCGAAAGTCCTGTGCCGTCAACATAAAAACGGAGCTGTTCTACGCGGACTTCCGGTGCTGTGATGGGCACATAGGTTGAGGAATCGGCTAAGCGCCCCTCATCTCCTGCCGCGATGACCGCCCGATCGATAGTCCCGTAGCTCCCGGTTACGGGAGTATATTTATACACGATGCGCTTCCCATCACGAGCGGTAAAGATAATCGATGCGGCCGAATTTTGGGGGCAGTCACGCGTTTGTGTCAACATTCCCACGGTGATATCGCAGTGATAAACAGAACCCGTTCGAAGATTCCTTGAGATATTCTCAATCGCGAAATGCAGATTGTTGACCACCGTCTTCAGCGCCTGGGCTTTGTGATTGGCTTCGATGAGCGAAACGAGACTGCCGATGGCAACGACCATGATGACTGCGAAAATCCCGAATGCGACGATCATTTCCACGATGGTAAAACCCTTTCGGGCAGAATTATGAAGTATGAATACTGAATTATGGCGAAGCCATGAAGTCATTTTGTTTTTCTTTCCATAATTCATAATTCCTAATTCATACTTCATTACTTGATTGATATCTGCCCGGTATTGGTAACTTCAATCACCCGTCGATCTCCGCTCGGAGACACGACATACACTCGTGCGGCCTTATACTGTCTTCCGAAGGCGGTTTGGCTCGTTTTGATAACAGCATCAGGATTCGGACGCAAAAATGTAACGTCAAGGGAAGTAATCGTGGGGTTAGTGGCAGGCAGCGACTTGACATTGCATTCTTCATTCTTGTTTGCATCCGGAGCATCCCGCCCAAAATCTCCTAGAGGGAGTACTCCGCAAAATTTGTATAGGCTATTTCCCTTCTCCAGTCGAAGGACACTTACGCATTCAGTGGTGCTAAGGCAGCCGGTAGTGTTGTAGGTCGTGCCATAGGATCCGTTAAAAGTCGCATCACCAATCTCGCCTCCCTGATCCGCAAAAAGCGCATAGGTGGTAAGGCTTTCCGAATCAAAGTGTAGCCCATACCCCCCCACGTCGAATGTCCCCGTCCCTCCTCCGCGAAATTCACGGATGCTTACGCCATAGCTTTGAGCTTCGCGGAATGACAGGGCAAGTTCGTACGCAAGCGAAGTAACAAAAAGTTGTTCGCTCACTCTGTTGTACGCGAGGAGTATGGAGCTCGCGATTATGCCAAAGAGTGTGATCGCGATGAGAAGCTCAATCAGCGAGAAGCCACGCCGAGATGAAACATGGAGTATGGAACATGGAACACCCAGGAAAGACTTTCTTCTTCTGTTACATATTTTATGTTCCATATTTCATTTGCAATAGCATCCCGAGTCCGGTGACATCAAGTCCGAATACATAGACGACGAATAGGCCGAGCACCAGAAATGGACCGAGAGGGAGCTCGGTTTTAAGACCGAGGCGTAAAAGCTTTGACCGAAGGGCCGGGCCGCCAAGACTTTTTGGCAGAAAAGATAGCGAAGCCTTCAGCAGAAACGCTCCTAAGGCTACTGCCGCGCCGATCCAAAAACCTATAATGAGCGCGGAAAGCCCGCGGGCAAATCCCAAAAGCCACGAAAATAGAAGTATCAGTTTTGCGTCACCAAGCCCCATGGCTCTCCCTTTGGAGAAAAACCATATGAGTGCGAATGGAGCTGCAAAGAAAAGCCCGCCCCAAAAATCCAAAAAAGATAAAGTATGCACAGTAGTCGTAGACTGAAGTATGAAGTATGAAACAAGAAAGAGAATAAGGGAAACAAGAGCGGCGCTATACACTAGCCCGTTGGGGATTATCTTATGCCTGAAGTCATAGACGGAAAGTGCGATGAGCAGAGACCAGAGGAGAAAAGTGAGGAGTAAGTAGAAAGTAGTTAGTAGTAAAGAAGAAGAGGGGGAAGCAAAAGAAGAAAGAATTAAAGAAGATTCTTTCCAAGCGATTGCGGCGAATACAAGGCCGGTGATGAGCTCCACTAGAAGGTACTGAACCGAGATACGGCCCTTACAGCGGCGGCACCGGCCTTGTTGAATCATGAAGCTTAGCACCGGAAGCAGTTCGAACCAGCGTAAAGTCTTTCCGCAGGAGAAACACTTCGAACGTCCGGTGAGCCTCTTCGTCCCATAGCGAAGCGCCACTACATTCAAAAAACTTCCGATGATCGTGCCTAACACGAAAAAAAACGGGAGCAGGATCGACAACATAACCCTATTGTAACACGCAAAAAACCGCTCCGATAGACATCGGAGCGGTTTTT
>CAZOIN010000094.1:0-8482 GCA_964579985.1 uncultured Candidatus Saccharibacteria bacterium | reverse complement strand
GGCGCTTCATTCAAAAGCTGGAAGAAAAACTGCAACGGCGCATCATGGAATGTTTGAACTGTCGCACTCCGAAGGAAGTGCTGGAGCGGCACAGGAAACGAAAAAAGAAGCTCTGATGAGCTTCCCTTTCCAAGAAATCGTTTTGTATTTAAATTCGAATTGAGGGTTTTGGGTGCCGTTGCTGAACTTAGCTCTTTATAGCAGAAGCCAAACGTGGCGTCAATTGAGTATATATGTCCACCCGTTCCTGTTTTCCTGTGTATGTACGGGGATATAACATCACACACTATTTCATTTCATCATACGCCTTAATTTCCGATATACCTCATCGTCATTCCTTTTTCCTATCAAAGGAACGTACAGAGTCGTAGAAGACCACCGATAAATAATGCGATACTCACCAATGTCAACTCGGTAATAGTCTTCATATCCGCGCAAAGGGCCTGCATCTTTTGCGTCTGGGTTCTCCGTAAGTCTTAAAATCTTTTCAGACACCTGCCTTCGATGCTTGGGGGGAAGTTTTTTCAAAAACTTTTCCGTAGATCCAGAAGGGTTAAACTCAAGCATTGAGAGAGTCTCTTAAGAGTTTTCTGCCTTTGACCGTTCCAATATAACCCTTCTTTTCTGCCTGTATCGCTCGTTTCCCCCAATAAGCGTCCCGCCGAATTTCAAACTCGTCATACTCTGCCACCGACATCACCACCGCCACCTTTCTACCATTTTTTTCCACAACTACGGGAGAATGCCGCGCCTCGTCCAAAAGTCGCCCAAAATTATTTTTTGCCTCTTTTGCTGAAAAAGTTGTGGTAATCATAATGGCTATTATAGCCAAAGTAGCTACTTGGTCAACTTGCACTTCAGGCTTAGATTAAGGCCCTTTTGAGAAATGGGTTGAGTTCTTGAATTGAGATTCTTTCTTGCTTCCCAGTGTCGCGGTCACGGACAGTCACACCAGCATCCTTTTCGAGGGTATCAAAATCAATCCCTAGTTATCCACAAAACAATGGATTGATTATCTGATATACTAGATAACATGAGTAATTTATTTAATCTATTGTCACTACATTCTCCAACAGACAAACATCCGAGAACGTGGGTTCTCGTCAAGGGAAACAAAATAACAATTTTAATGAAGGAGCTGGAAAAAGATGCGCTGGAAAATAAAAAACTTTCACGCGAGAGTTTAAGCAGAGAGCTAGCAAAAAGACTCAAATGCTCCCATGGAGTTATAAAAAGAGTTTTGCAGGGAAAAAGTGAGTTCTATCCTGTTCCAATCATTTTTGAACTCACTAAGCGTAGCAGGAAAAAGGGTTATTTTTTAGATCAAATTGGCAATAACATAACTTTCCTTAAAATAAATTCCGCATCCGCAAAACCTGTACGAGCTGAAAGAAAACTTACGCACACTCTCGCAAAAATAGTTGGGGCGTTTATGGCGGATGGAAGTTTAAGTGCGCAAACGATTTTTGCCGCTCCGACAAAAAATGATATTGATGAAATGAAAGAAAAGATCGAGCACTTGAAACTTAAATCTTCTTTTGGGTATTCAAAAACCCGCCGTCAGTATTATATAAGCCTACAAACCAGTAATGAAAATATAGACATTATTAAAAAGTTAAACAATCTTACAAATCTACGTGTACAATCACACTACAACATTGAACTTACAGATGAGTATAGGGACAATGTTGAAGCTTTTAACAGATGGATGAAAGAAACCTTCGCAGTTCTGCCTACAAATTTTGGGAAAAGAGAAAATGCTTGGAGGACTATATTTTCCAACAAAATCCTTGCGAGATATCTAATGTGTTTTTTTGAAGCGACGCCAGGATTTAAAACGTATACTGCTTATGAGCCCTCCCGCATTAGAAAAGCCCCTCTTGAGATTAGAAAAGGTTTTGCTAGAGGTGTGTTAATGTTCGATGGTTGTGTCACTAAAGGAGGAAAAATTGCATTCAGCAGTAAAAGTCAAAAACTTGCTTCTGCCATCAAAGAAATATGGCTGAAGGACAATATTACTCATGGAATACTGAAAAAGAACAAAAGGGATGAATGGGTCGTTGCTACAACCTCGAAAAATAAACGCGATCAACTCCTGGATTATTTTGAACCAAAGACTCAAAAACGGAAGTTACTGCATTGGATTAGTGGCAACAACCACATCAAACCAATCCTAAAAGAAACCTCAACACTTTCCGCAAGGAAAATACTGCTAGTACTCAAAAAAATAAGGATTTGCGATGTTCACTTTTTGGAAGAACACTTTAAGAAAAGGTACACGTCAATTCGTCATTACCTTAACATCTTAAAAAGACAAAAGAAAATCATCACATCGGCCAGACCGAGTGTCTGGAGTCCTTATATCGACGAAAAGGCAACTGTGTACCTTGATGAGTCCACACACAATATGTTTTTTGCCAAAATAAAAGAAAACTTGAACCTTGGGAAAAATGTAGCGAGTATGCTAGGAGTCCACAAGGCAACATTCTCCGCATGGAAACTTCAAAAAAACAGAATGCCTGTGGAAATCCTTCAGCGATTATGTCCACTACTTCATATTAATTTTGAAGACCTGACAAAAAATATAATTCAAACAGACCGAGATATTGTTGAACTTATTTAATTTCGGACGAAAATTCTAAAAATGACTTTCCTTCAATAATCGCAGAAATAGTTTCTACGAGTCGGGAGATTTTTACCCGTATCTGCTTACCACTATCACGATCTCGCAACGTAACCGTACCATCATCCAAAGTCTGAAAATCTACTGTCACTGCACTCAATGTTCCGATTTCGTCCTGCCTGCGATATCGCTTGCCGATGTTGCCGTTGTCGTCAAAGACCACCGCGCCTCCGCCAGCTGGCATCTCTTTTTTAAGCATTGCGTACACTTCCCTCGCTTTTGCGACAAGCTCTGGCTTATTCTTGAGGAGCGGAAAAACAGCGACTTTGACCGGAGCAACCCCCGGCGCAAACCCCAGATACGAGCGCATCTCTCCACCCATTTCGTCTTCGCGGTACGCATCAGAGAGCATGGCAAGAATTGTTCTGTCCACGCCAAACGACGGTTCAACAACATGCGGAATAAAACGCTCTTTTGTTGCTTCGTCATAATAGGTTAGGTCAACACCTGATGCTTTGGTGTGAGCGGAAAGATCAAAGTCGGTGCGATATGCGAGACCGTACAATTCTTTTTTACCAAATGGATAATCAAACTCAAAATCAATGGTACGTTTTGAATAATGAGCGCGGTCGGCATCAGCCACTTCAAGTTCGTGAACATGGTCAGTCTTGAGACCAATGTCTTTCATCCACAAATGAATTTCAGTGCGAAAATGTTCAAAAACTTTTTGCCAATCACTCTCACGGACAAAGTACTCAATCTCCATTTGTTCGAATTCGCGGGCGCGGAACAGAAAATCGCGCGGCGCGATTTCATTTCTGAATGCCTTGCCAATTTGAGCAAGACCAAAGGGAAGCTTGGGATGGAAAGTGTCAAGAATATTTTTGAAATTCACAAACATCCCTCCCGCAGTCTCGGGGCGCAAGTACGAAATAGCTCCCTCTCCTTCCTCGGCGCCAACCTGCGTTTGAAACATCATATTGAACTGCCGAATATCGCCAAGCAGGCCACCACAGTCAGGACAAGGTCCGACCTTTTCTCCATCTTCAAGGTCGGACCTTTGAGGAATATGGTCAGCCCGAAAGCGATGATGACATTTTTTGCATTCAACTAAAGGGTCAGCAAAACCCTGAACGTGCCCCGAAGCCTTCCAAACATTTTGGTTCATTAAAATGGCCGCGTCCACGCCATACATATCTTCGCGGTCAGTGACAAAACGCTTCCACCACAGTCGCTTCACATTTTCCTTGAGAGCGACGCCAAGCGGTCCATAATCCCAGGTACCGGACAGACCCCCGTAAATTTCAGAGCCCTGAAAGATAAAACCACGACTCTTCGAAAGCGCGACGATTTTGTTCATTTTGTTATCTCCTAATTCGTGCGCCATGTGAGCTATAACCTATCACTGAATAACAAAAATAAGAAGGGAGGAAAGTCTTATTCAGTCATTGGCCATGTGTGATTCAGTTATTTCACCACTGTCCCACTCTCCTTCGTCGCCCCAGGATCGCCGAGGGATTTTGTCGTGAGCGCCGGGCGCGTATTGCTACTGACTCCGATGCCGATGAACCGGTCAGTGCCTCGCGCAGTGCTGTCCCCGACCATCGTCGGGGCCGTGCCGACCTGGCTTAAGCTCGGCAGGAGCGAAACCTGGAACGATACTTCGCGAGGCGGCGTGCCCACGCCCGTACCGGCGTTGATCTCTCCGAGGCTCCATAGGATCTCGCCTCCGACGGGATTATACGTAACCTGCTCCGAAGGAGGACTCACTTCTCCGAGCCATTTCACATAGGAAGGAAGTACAGCGGATACTTTGGCGCCCGCGACTCCGTTTGACGCATTGGAAAGCGACCACACGACAGTATAGGTAGTTTCCTGTTCGGCCTGGGGCGGAATGGATCCAGTATTGTTGAATGGCCCCTCATTATGCAGGAGCCGTGCAGAAAGCGTCAGCACCGTTGCCACTTTGATCTGCTTTTGCACCACCGAAACGACCTCTTGAGAGAGTCCCTGTTCATCAAGCCGCTTCCCCCGCGCGGTCACCTCAATGGTCATGTGCGGGTTGTTGAAGGAGGCCGGATTAATCGCCACCGGTAACAGCGCGAAGCTGAAGTTCAGGGTGCCGTTTTCTCCGGGTTCCACCACGGCAAACCGAGCCGTTTTCTGCTGATCCCACAGCACCGTTCCGGTGTTCGAATCATAAAATCCGCTCCCCGTAGATACTGACGCCTGATTATAGATGTCGCCTACGAGCTTTGCCGTGATCTCGAGATTAGTGACTTTAGTAGCAAGATTATTCCCCCAGGTGACATCAGCCCGCATCGTCTGACCGCTCCGTCCTATAAATGTCTTTCCCTGCGTACCGTTCACCAAAAGATCAAGGTTGAGGAACGGCTTTTGTATGCGGATCGTGGGAGCTTCACTCAAAAACGTGGTGCCAAGCTGCTTTTCGTCTTTCGTGCTCTGTGTTCCCACTGAAAAACGGAAGGTGCGTTCCTCCTCTTCCGTTGCCTGAAGCTTACTCCTGATGCTAATCAAGCGCTTTCCCTGCGGCTCCAAGTCTCCGAGGAGCCATGTGTCCTTTCCGAATGAAGGCGACGGCGTGCTTTCGATAAATTGAAACCCAAACGGATACTGCGCCTTCACCAAAAGATTCTCCTGCGTGGCGCTCGAATTTGAGCTAAGGTCAATGGTCATCTCGAATGTCTGATCGGAATTCACTTCCTTAGGGATGTCCAGCTTAAAAAGAACCGGCGCCGAGTTGATTGCAAACGCATACTCGATCTTCTTGGAAAAAATGGCATTCGAATCTTGGGGACGATACTCCACCGTAACGGCTATTGTCTTGTGCTCTCCTTCTTCTCCGAATGGGACGAGCGAAAGCTTTCGCGAGATACGCTCTCTTGCTGGTAGCGGACCGAGCGCGTCGCGATAGCGAAGCAGCGACTCTGAAAGATTGCCCAGCTTCCTTGTGCCTTCAGGAAATTCAATGAGCAGATTAACCGAATTGAGATCAAGTGCGCTTTCATTTTTTATCGTGATTTCCACGCTCATCTCCTCGCCCGCACCGGTGCCCACCGGCCCGGCCACATCAACGGAGATATTCTGCGGAGATAGCGTATTGCCACCACGCCAAATACTATAGAGGGCTAAGCCAGCCGTGAAGAGAAAAAAGATGATTGATACTACCAAAAAACGTTTAAGCCAAGGCATAGCAACCGCTATAAGAGAATAAAGCGCGGACTCTTTTCGTTCCGCCTCCGACGTCCACTCCGGGGCGATGCGAATATGTCGTTCCTCCCCCATAAATTCCTCGTCATGTCTGAGTGGGGGGGGCGTCCGGGAATAGAGGCGGTGTTCCAGATTCTCGAGACTGTTTTTATGTTGTTTGGGAGGCTGATTTTCCGACGGAAGGGCCATAGCCAAAGCATTATATCATAGAAAATAATGCTTTGAATAACCAAAACACAAACTATCCAGTATCCAAACAAAACACAAAACTTTCCAAACTGTACAAACCAATCTCTGATACTCCTGATTCTTGCAAGATTTCTTTGGTTTTTTGTGCACTATGTTTTGGTATGTTTGTCTGGATATTGTGCTTTGTTTGGATTTGTATGTACTGTGCTTTGGGTTTTTATAGCTGTGTTTGTTGCAGCGAATGATTGATCTCCGATATGGCAAGGGTGCGGAATAGCAAGGCGTTTGAGATGATGGATTCATCCCAAAGTGCAGACTGCGAAAGGAACGGGTCAAATTCTCCCCGGGGTGCGAGGTAGCCGAGGAGATAGAGGATTCGGAGTACAAGTACAATCTCCACTCCGTCAACCGTGGCAGAAACCTGCTTCGTCTGCATGAATTGCAATCCTTCAAGCACAGCGATGAATAACGGCTCATTCTTTTCCTCTCCGGCGAGTAGACGGTGGAGCAACGCGAATATCCTCCCGATCATGCGCTGGGCTTCTCGCGAGCCGAGGAGTTCCTGAAGCAGATTTTCTTTGAGCACGACATGCGTGATCCGCCAGAATTCTTTCCCCCGAACCAGGGCCATTTCGGAGTATGAAAAATCCTGTAATCCGTAGCGAAGTTTTGAGCGTTCTTCGCGAACGCTTTGTGCTGAAGCGGTAAGAAACCCGAACTCTTTGGTAAAGAGCGAGATCATTTTGCTCCCCTCTCCGGAAGGAGCGCTGGAAAGCACGAGGGCGTCGGTATGATATAAGTGGTACATGAATTAAGAATACAGAATTATGAATTAAGCATTACGATATTTCGGGGTTCCATAATTCCTACTTCATACTTCATAATTCAATGCCGTACTAATCCGCCATTTTTAATAAGGCAGACAGCACACTTGGCAATGCCGACACACCGTCTGTTGCAGTAAAGTGCCCCTTGCCGCGTTCGAGAATGGTTTTTGCCCCAAGTTGTTTTGCCATTTCTAGGGATTTCTCCATTGGTACATACGAATCACTATCGGAAAAGATCATCACGGATTTGTCGCAGTGCATTCTTGCTTTTTCCGCGTCAAAAGGTAGCGAGTAAAATTCACTAATCTCCGGCACATTGATGCGTCCTGAAAATCCCGCCACGAACACACAGCCGCCAACCTTTACCTTGGGCGAAAGTGTCTCAAGATACCGCGCAATCGTGATACAGCCCAAGCTATGTCCGACAAAATAAGTGTGCTTATCCGCTTTGCCGACATAGTCTTTCAAAAAAGAAAGCCATTCAGCCACTTTCGGTAAGGCAGCGTTGGGCATCTGCGGCGCCGAGACATCGAATCCATTTGCCTTGAGCTCAAGCGTAAGCCACGGGAACCAGTGATTGCTTGGCTTACCTTCCCAGCCGTGAATTAAAAAAACTCTTTTTGGCATGATGAAAATTCTAGCACAAACCTTATGAAACTTTGAATTACGAAACTAACATTCTAAGCTGTCATTCCCGCGTAGGCGGGAATCCAGACCTATGCAATAAGCCACACTCTGGATCCCCGCAGTAGCCTGTCCTCGGCCACGATCGGGGACGAGGATGACAGAAACGGGGCGTTTCGTAATTCAAAGTATGAAAAAGTTCGCCCGCGTACCTAGGAAGGTTACGCGGGCGAGAATCGGGGCATTGCTGCCAGATTCTACAATGTGTCAGAGAATGTTGATGTTGAACGATCAGGCCGTCGAGCTTGCGCCCCCGAACGAGCTCGAGACAGAGCCACCAGCAAGTTCTAGGGTGGATTAGACGCGAGTGAGCAGAAGTTGTAACGAAAGTTCACCAGCTTGAAATGGTTCTCCGCCCTCAATCACATCTTGTATCATGATATTTTTGAGCGAGGCGATGCGTGAAAGTTCCTGTTCATTCTGCTCGACAAACCGCTTAGAAGGACCCTGCGCGCCCACGATAAGCGTAGCCGCCTCCCCCGCCTTGAATCCAAGTCGCTTTCGCATATCCTGTACAAACCGCACGAGCTCTCGGAACATTCCCTCTTCCTTGAGCTCTGGCGTTATCGCGGTATTGAGTTCGATCTTCATACCTTCCGACTTAATTTCATTTGAAATCTCAACTTTTTTTACATTTACTTCCGCTTGGATCAGATTGAGCAAATCGTGGTCATGTGCGGTAAGAATCGAACTCCACACCTTTAGCAACGAAAGGGGTTGCCGTACATTTATTTTATACTGCGTTCTCCCTTGAAGAGCCGATGAACATACCGTTCTTACTTCCTGCATTTCTTTCACTAACTTTTCATCAATCGTTCCAGCCTGCGGCCAGTTTTGCAGGTGAACACTGCTTCCCGCTTCTCCCACCGTCTGAAAAAGGTATTCCGCAAAAAACGGCGCAAACGGGGCCATGACCTTGGCGAGCTCT
>CAZOIN010000093.1:0-2185 GCA_964579985.1 uncultured Candidatus Saccharibacteria bacterium | reverse complement strand
CGACAAAACTGCCACCGTGACGGTTAAACTGGAAAGATAAGAACTCAAATCTATTGAAACCCATTCTTCTAAAGTGTGGGAATGTTCCTGAAAAGCCGAGGTTTTTAAGCTCGGGTGCGACAACTGACTTAAGAGATTTCTCCATTTCAATCCTCGCTTCTTTTAATTCATAGACCATAGTTTAGAGTGTTTTATTTTTCCAATTTCAGTCCAAGCTCTTTCAGTTGCTTTGAATTGGCTTCAGACGGCGCATTCATCATCAGGTCTCTCCCCTCGCCATTTTTGGGATAGGCAATCACTTCGCGGATGTTGGGTTCGCCGAGCATGAGCATCACTATGCGGTCAATGCCGGGGGCAAAACCGCCGTGGGGCGGAGCGCCGTACTTAAACGCCTCAAGCATGTGAGCGAACTTCTTTTGCTGCTCCTCTTCCGAAACACCGAGAAGCTCAAACACTTTCTTCTGCATGTCGGACTTGTGGATTCTGATACTGCCGGAAGAAAGCTCGTAGCCGTTTAGCACCAAGTCGTACGAATTGGCGCGAATGGAAAACAAATTTTTGTCGGTCGGCCCTGTGGCGGACATGAACTTCTCCACATCCTCTTCTTTGATTGAACAGAAGGGGTGATGCGCCGCCTGTATGCCTCCGTCGTCGGTTTTTTCAAACATAGGAAAGTCAACGACCCATGCAAACGCGAGTTCGTTCTTGTTATTTTTATCCTTACGCATGTCCGGTTTGTCGGAACCATACTTTTTCATACACTCATCATAAGTAAGACGCGGAAACGGTGTTGAGGTGATTTTCTTTTCGGGAAAAAGCGTCTTCACAAGCTCGATGAACATGGCTTCGGTGTAGACCAAAACATCTTCTTGGGTTACGAAAGACATCTCGAAATCCAGCTGGGTAAATTCCGGCTGTCGGTCACCGCGGAGGTCTTCGTCGCGCATACAGCGGGCAATCTGGAAGTAACGTTCAAAACCGGCAACCATGGAAAGCTGTTTGAATTGCTGAGGCGATTGAGGCAAAGCATAAAACTTTCCTTTCTCAAGCCGTGATGGCACGATGTACTCGCGCGAACCTTCAGGCGTGCCCTTCATCAAAATCGGCGTTTCAATCTCCACGAAGTCGTGACGATGCATGTACTCGCGAAAGAACGTAATGATTTTGTCACGCATGCGGATGTTGCGCTGGAGACGCGGGCGGCGGAGGTCAAGATAGCGATACTTGAGCCGAGTTTCCTCACCAATGTCATTGCCGTCTCCATGAACATCAATCGGCGGTGTAAGCGCTTCATTCAGCACTTCGAGCGACAAAATCTCAATCTCAATTGCGCCATTCGGTTCTTCTTTATTGACCATCTTTTCGGGACGCGCTTTTACTTTGCCGGTAACTTTCAAAACCCATTCCGGACGAACGGTGTTCGCCAAAGCGTGAGCTTCCGCGTTGCTCGGAATCGCCACCATCTGCACTTTGCCCGAACGGTCGCGCATATCAATGAAGATAAGTTTCCCGTGGTCACGACGAACATCCACCCATCCGGCAATCGTCGCCTCTTTACCAACCTGCTCAAGCAGGTCTTTGATTAAAGTTCTGTTTTTCATAGCGCGAGTACTTTATGGATAAAGGGGGAAAAGTAGGATTCCAGCAACTCGGCACTTACAGAAAAACGGCGCGGTGCTTTTGGTAAATCTTCAATCACCTCGCGCAGCATCTCTATTTCTTTTTGTGCAGGAGAACGCAAAGGCATCGCCAAAAGAGCAGAGAAAACCGTTCGCGTCCGTTTGAGTGCTCCGGCCGACAACTCTTCGTCTCCCTTTTCTATGGCCGCGATAAGACGAGCAACCTCACTACTAAGATTCGCTAGTAGAAACGCGGGTGTTCGTTCAGTGGTCATATAATCTTCTCGTTAACGATGTTTCTTATCTTCTCACAGAGTGCTTGACTTTCAATTTGTATGCTCCGATTCCCCTGTGCCGGACGAATGTTGATAAGTGAAGTGAACTCAATCCAATCGGTGCGGGGTTTATTTAGGTGAATGTTGAAACCCCACACATCTTCCTGCCGCGAACCATTTTCCATAAGACAGAAATTCGCGTCCATATGATACTCGCCGCCCAAGGCCAATATCTCCTGATTGACATCAACCACACCCTTAATCATATCCCGATACCAATGCGCCGCAAGC
>CAZOIN010000092.1:0-2890 GCA_964579985.1 uncultured Candidatus Saccharibacteria bacterium | reverse complement strand
ACAAGAATACAGAGCGAAACCTTTTACCAAAGAGTGGGTAGTTGATTTTGCGCTTGCTCTTGCGGATGAAGGTCGCTCAAGGATATCTTCAGGATCCACTGACGACTACATACAAATGTTATCGGAGGATGTTCATGCTCTACTGCGTTTAATTCATACGGAGGCAAGAGAATCGGGAATTTTATGTGGAGAAGACGAAATTGATGTGCCGCTTTCACCAAGCGAGACGATTATCCGCGCTTACCAATCGCCTCAATCGCCGGCATAGTATTCTCGCACATCACGGGCTCCTCCGCGGGAGTCCTTTTTCTTTTTTCGAGTGATATACTTGGGTTCGATTCCCTCTACCGGCTGTACCGGGTTGTTATCCACACAAAAACTTGACAAAAGAAAAGGTCTTGCTACACTGTCCCCATACCAAGTCCGCAGGCGGATTTCGCATCCAAGCCTCAAGGAGAGAACACCGCCGCGAGGCGGTGTTCTCGTTTGATGTTAAAAAGTTGGTTTTGCATTTTGGGCGAGAATGGGGTACTCTTTTACGAATATCAAGGTTGAATCTTGATGAGATAAAAGTTATATGCCAAAGATTCAGCGCATCAAAAACGGCAAGAGCATATCCCTGCCGTTACGGGTAACAAAACAGGCGCGGAGAAAACTTTTCAGTCCGCGCTTGTTGGTACGATGTGGATGCTGCAACGAATCGCTCAAAATATATTACGATGAAAAACCGACCGGAAATTCACACAAAGATTCTTTGGAGATTAACGGAGTTAACGGTACGGTAGACCAATGGCGGCAGGTCCTGCTTCCGCTTCTCAAAACCAGACGATAGTTTTGCATTTGTGTACCAGACGGTGCACAAAATGACCGAGGCAAACAAAGCATTCGCGCACTTTGCTTGGTAGTTTTCACAAGGGTTAGGTATGGTAAAATAGACTGCAATGGAAACTCCTACAAGGAAATCAGTTAGTTTAATTTTTTTACAAATTCTCTACTGTCTTTTTCTTTTATCTTCTGCACGGATGATATATTTTAGTTTGACGGGTGTCACTAGTACGTGGTTAGGCATCACGAGTTTCATACAGGTTATTGTTTATATCATTGTTCTCTATTTCCTGTTCAAGCGGAAGGAGGTGGCTTATAAAGCAGTGTTGGGTTTTGAGGGGGTAAGACTTATTTACACTCTAGTTGCTACCATAGCCTTTTTCCCAGGATACTTTCAGTTTGCCTATTTCAATTTTACGCTCGAAGCCTTAAGAGTAATTGTCCAGATAGCTATTCGACCATTGATTTTGTGGACTTTGATAAGAAAGAGTCGAAATGTTTTAACTGAAAAACTTTAGACATCAGGTGTCCACAAGTAGTGCACAACGGATTCCTCCGCGGGAGTCCTTTTTCTTTTTCTATTCGGTATCGTTGCAAGTAGCGCCGATAGGCGCTACTTGCAACGCACGCGCCTTGCGTGGTAATTTTCATTTGATTTTGCATTTTGAGGTGTTCTGCGCTACTCTATCCAATGCCTTTGAGGCATTTTCTTTTATCTTATTCGTATCTATTCGTTGATTCGTACCCATTCGTATATTGGTATCATTTTATGAACCGCGACTACCCCCTAGAACGAGTCCGCAACTTCGGCATCATTGCGCATATCGACGCGGGGAAGACCACCACTTCCGAGCGCATTTTGTTTTACACCGGCATGACGCACAAAATCGGCGAGGTGCACGAGGGAGACACCGTAACCGACTGGATGGAGCAGGAACGCGAACGCGGCATCACGATCACCGCGGCGGCCATCACCTGCTTCTGGAACCCGTCGTATATGCCGAAGGACGATACTTCAGTCAAACATCGTTTTAATATCATAGACACGCCCGGGCACATTGACTTCACGGTGGAGGTGAAGCGTTCTCTTCGCGTCTTGGACGGCGCCGTCGTCGTCTTTGACGGCGTCGCCGGCGTTGAGCCGCAGTCAGAGACCAACTGGCGCTATGCCGACGAGGGGGAGGTCCCGCGCATCTGTTTCATCAATAAGTTAGACCGAATGGGCGCTTCGTTTGAACGCTCGTTCGCCTCTATTCTTGACCGCCTCAACAAGAGTGCTGTTCGGATGCAGATTCCGATGGGTCTTGAAGAGAACTTCGCGGGCGTGATTGACCTGCTCAAGATGAAGGCGTATGACTTTCAGGGCGAGAAGGGCATTGAGGTGATTGAGAAAGAGATTCCTGCTGAATATCTGGACGAGGCGAAGAAGTATCGTCATGAACTGGTTGAGAAGATTGTGGAGCAGGATGATGCGCTGATGAGTCAGTATTTGGAAGGTAAAGAAATCCCCGTAGAGATTCTGAAAACAACCTTACGCAAATCAGTTGTCGCCAACAAAATCTTCCCGGTCTTTACCGGCTCGGCGCTCAAGAACAAAGGCGTCCAACTCGTGCTTGATGCCGTTGTTGACTATCTCCCGTCGCCGCTTGATATGCCGCCGATAAAAGCGACCGACCCGCGCACGGGGCAACTCGTCGCGCGGCCTCCCTCGGACGATGCGCCTTTCTCGGCGCTCGTCTTTAAGCTTCAGACCGACCCGTTCGTTGGTCAGCTCGCCTTCTTTCGCGTCTATTCGGGCACCATTGAGGCGGGTTCGTATGTCTATAACTCCACGACGGGCAATCGCGAACGCCTCTCGCGTATCGTGCGCCTTCAGGCAGATAAGCGCGAAGAAGTGAAGAAGGTCTTTGCGGGCGAGATTGCCGCGGCGGTCGGACTCAAAGAAGCGCGCACCTCGCACACGCTCTGCGACGAGGCGAATCCTGTCGTGCTTGAAGTCATCAAGTTCGCCGACCCCGTCATTTCTTTGCGCATTGAGCCCAAGACAAAAGCAGACCAAGAAAAG
>CAZOIN010000091.1:0-12699 GCA_964579985.1 uncultured Candidatus Saccharibacteria bacterium | reverse complement strand
AGCGTCTTTGCGACCTCGTCCCGTACTTTTTTTCCATCCAATATCAAAGGCATGACTAAAAACTTTACAAAACACAGACCGCACAGTATCCAAACAAAACCACAAACTACTCAAAACACAAATCCACTTCCCATTTGGTTTTTTGTTTATTGGGCCTTTGGAATGTTTGTTTGGTCTTTGTGTACTGTGCTTTGTGCTTTAATTAAACGTGGTTTCCATCGCTCCGGCGGGGAGTTTCTCCGGTCCCTTGCTGCGATAACGCTTGATGAAATCGCGGATACGTGCTTCGGGAATTTTCCCATTCTGGAGGTTAAACCCGTCTACTCGCTCCCACGCGACAAGCGCGATATCGGCTTCATTCGCCTCGCGAGGACTGATGAGTATTTTTGCAAAAACGAATTTCTTGAGTTCGTCTTTCACTCCCTGCGACACACGCGGATGATACGTGATCCAAATGTCCCCGTGCTCGAGATTGTGAAGGGCGTATTCGTCAGGAATCGACTCGGTATAAAACTCTTTCTTTGCCGTAAGCGCATAGTGCCATCCTCCTGAAGGGGGGTTGGAGTTATAGACAGGGTGTTTCGACCCAACTTCGATATGGTCGTGACCCTGGGCTTTATAGAAGGTGCTATAATCCTGGCCTTGCGGGGCAGTTTCTCTTGTCCATTTCACGACGCCCCAGCCTCCAAGTCCAAGCACCGCGATACCAATGATAATCAAGAGTGTCTTTGACATATTGAAATTGGTTATGAATAAAAAGTATCATAGCACACTTGGAAAGAATCTCTATTATTACGAGATATGTTCCCTTGTGCTACAATTATTCCATTATCCATACTCTATATTTATATGGAACAACGAACTTTTACACGGGGCGCGAGCGCAGTCTTTTTTTTGATTGCAATGGCGCACCTTTTTCGCATCACTCAGGGCTGGCAGGTAATGATCTCTCAATGGAACGTGCCTTTTTCGTTCTCCTACGCGGTTGTGCTGGTCGCGGGAATCTTCGCGCTCTACGGGGTAAGCCTCTCCGGGAAACACTAAAAAGCGGTGCTTTGCGGTATGCATAATCAAAATTCGGACGGAAACAACTTCGTTTCCGTCCTGCTGTCAGTCGTGCCCGTGATAAATAACTTCACCCCCGAGCCTAGTAGCCCAGGAGAAATCGTTGGAGGGAGGTTTGACCCTCGCCTGTGCAACAAAAGCGGCACCCGCTTTTTCTTTATCAATGGTTCGTTTTCCTTTACGGGGAGACTTGTCATGCGAATGTAATCGCTTCATAGTGCCTCCTAGGTTCAATGTTCATCTCACTATACTCTCCTCCTCAACAAACACCAGCACGTTATCCCCCTTTAGTGGGTTCTGGAACGATGTTATGCTAAAGATGTTATACATAATTGCTTATCAATGAAACAGCATACATTCAACCAAGTCGCTGGAACTATTTTTGTAATCTTGGGGCTATTGCATCTGTTCCGGATTTTTCAGGGGTGGACAGCGGTAATAAATGGCTGGACAGTGCCCATGAGTTTTTCGTGGGTTGTAGTATTCGTAGCCGGCTATCTCACCTTCCACGCCCGCACTCTCGCCAAGCGCAAATAACCAGTTGCCCTTCTCTCCTTCGCTCCACTTTACCCTAGTAAAGTGTGGCCTAGCGCGAGCAACAAAAAGCCCCGGGTCTTTCGACAAGGGGCTGTGTGTTGTGTAACAGAACAAACTGTTACGAACCAACTTTCGTGTTGATAGGAATCACCGAGAGTGTCGTGTGCCCGTCATCCTCGAATACTCCAGTAAAGACGGAGCGGTAAAAACACGTCGGTTTTCCGTGGTGGCAAAATCCGACCTCCGGCCTCGTTTGTTTTACGATGTACAGAAGCGAATTGCCATAGCAATTGATGAAGATATCGAGAAGCAAGAGAATGTTCCCGCTTTCTTTCTCTCCTTTTTTCCAACGGCATTGGCGAGATTCGGAGTAGAACACTGCTTCGTGGGTATATATCGTTTCCCAAAACTGCTCCTTTCTGGTATGCACGATTGCAAGATTTGCATCTTTTGCATGTCCCAGCCTCTTACCCTGCTCTTCATCAATAAGAGATATAGAAATTACAGGATACTTAGCAAAGTTTGGCGCGCGATACAACATCGCACCCGTCACATTCGTATGAATCGGCCTCTGGATTACCCATCCGTCACTAGTTAGTTTCTTTTTCATTTTATTTTTTCTTTCTGTTGCATTGTTTACCACCTCTGTATCACGTTAGAAATAGGCATCTGGACAAGGTCCCGTGCCCCATTTTTAAGCAATAACTCAGTCAATCGGTTCAATTCCGATTTACGCACCACCGTCCCAATTGAAACATACTTCCCTCCGGCGAGAGGTGTAACCGTCGGCGCTTTAAGCGCGGGAAGTTGTTTCAGTACCGCTCCCTGTTTTCCTATCGGAACATTCATCACGATGAATGTGCTTACCCTTGCCTCAAACGTTCCTAAAAGGACATGCGTGAGCAATGTAATACTGTCCATGATTCCTTTACCTTCCCTCCGCAGGACCGATAACGGACTTCTGATAAGCACTGTCTTGGTCTCCATGATTTCCATGAAGATCCGAAGCCCGTTTGCTTTCAAACTAGAGCCTGTCTCCGTGAGACAGACGCCAAACTGATAGTCGCGCGGGATATGTGCTTCGGTTCCTCCATAAGAAAACTGAACCCCAACCGGGATACCGAGCCTCTTGAAGAATCTGCGCGTACTATTCGGATATTCACTGAGAATTACCGTGCCGACTGGAATATCCGTGATTTTTTGTATCGGATTGTTTTCAGCGCAGACAAGTACAACCTTGGCCGCACCAGTACTTCCGTTCCGCCCGATGGTGAGTTCGGCAATCACCATACTACGGCCCTTTTCTCCGCACGCTTCCACACAGCAATCCAAGCCACAAATTCCCATATGGTAGCTACCATTTTGGACACACGGCGGCACATGTTGCGGACGCATGAGCGATGTAAGCGAGAAGAGAGGATCGTCGATCAATATATCGTGCCTTCTCGAGTATCTGACGACGGGAAAACTTGCTTCCATGAACAACTTCATTTGTGCGTCTTCCAGACTGCCGTTCGAGAATGCGAATCGGATTGCACCTCTGAAATTAGTTAATTTTTGATTCATCATAACAATACATGGTTGATTGTGTTCTTGTTTTGCCATTCAGTTGTCAATGTACACCCGCGCAGATTTTTCATTCTGAAAAATCTGTTCGGGTAAACTCGTACAAAGAACAATTTTTTCGTTCACCCGCAATCGCGGCAACGAAAAACGGACTCTCACTCGAGAGCCCGTTTGTGTGTACGAAATGTCAAAAAAGAAATAGATGCGTCAAACACAGACCGACTCTTGAGTTTCGAGGCTGTGATGATGCACAGTGTTAAATTGTGATTGTATGTTGTTCATAAACTGTTTCCTCTGTTGTTTCTTCTTCCTGTCTAAGGGCTACACTTTACTTGGGTAAAGTGTAGCAAGATACCTCTCTAGCTGTCAAGCGCCCCTCTTTATTTAAGTAAAGTGGAGCAATAGGCTTTGATTGTCATTCGCACGAAGGCGGAAATTTAGTTCTGAATTCCTCCGCATCAGGCGGAAAAGAGGATGACAGATCGGTTAAATCTGATGCTTCCAGCGCTTGATGGCGAGGCGATATCCGCCTTCCCCGTGCTTGAACCACTTCTTTACGCGGGCGATGGTGCGCGAGCTAAGGCCGGTTTTTTCCTCAATCGTCGCATAATGCGTACTTCCGGCGAGTGACCGAGCCGCATGGAATCGCTTTGAAAACTCAATGATCTCCGATTCCGTAAGGAGGTCGCGCATAAAGGCTTTCATCTCACCACTATCCCGCATGGACAAAAACGCCCGTGCGAGCGCGGTGGTGTCGTTAGTATCCCATTTGGACCTTGTTTGTAGCCGTTTCTTTGCCATATGCGATTCGCTACTCTTTAGCCCCACACCAATTCGTCAAACGGATTGGTGTGGGGCTTTACTTGGGTAAAGTGTAGCAAACGGCCTGTAGAATTGTCAATAGCTCCACTTTACTAAGGTAAAGTGGAGCTGACGCGGAGAAAAGGGGCGGCGGAAGGGAGTTAGAGCGAAAGTTCCGTGCCTTCGATTGCCTCGTAAAATTCAATGCCGGCAGGTGGAAGAAACTTTTGCGGCGCGAAACGAGTTGGGCCGGTAAATTTGAGCATGCCATCGTGAACGGGAAAACAGACTTTGGGCTTGAGAAGCTTCGCGTAATCAATCGCTTCGGATATTTTCATCCATGGACCTGCCACAGGAAGCGCGAGAATTTCTACTGGCTTGCCGGGATTGTAGAACGCATCGCCCGGATAGAAAAAACGGTTGGCGAAAAAGTAACCAGTGTTCTGCACCTGTCCGAAGTCTTGATAAATTGTTGCGTGTTTCTTCCCGTGTCCCTCAACATGCACACCACCAAATTTCTTGGCGTCTCCATGCTCAAGAATTTCATGCGGCATTTGTTGTTCATCCAAGAGCTTCCCCACTCCGCGGTTGGTGACAATCTTCGCGTTCGGATTGTTTTTTAAGACAACTTTGAGCGATTCAATATGAAAATGATCCAGATGCTCGTGCGTAATAAAAATGCAATCAATATTCTTTGCCTCATTTTGCAATGTCGAATATGCCCCAGGGTCGGTCATAATCCGAACCCCACCCATCTCAACAATTAAACAACAATGCCCAAGTTTTGTAAGCTTCATGATAGGTAACCGCGTAGAATAGATGGCGAACGGGCTCTAAAGTGTCTTTAGAAACTCCTTGAGGTCATCTTTGGTTTCGGGATGCTCCAACCCAAACCGAACTGTGGCTTTGAGAAATCCGATTTTGCTTCCGCAGTCGAACCGCTCCCCTTCCGGCTCAAGCCCGAACACCTTCCCGCCGGTTCGCGCGACTTTATCGAGTGCGTGTGCAAGGCGCAGTTCTTCGTGTTCACCGACTCGAACCTTCGTAAGCGTTGCAAGCACTTCCGGTGTGATGATATATTTGCCGATAACACCAAGGTCGGAGGGAGCATCTTCGGCCTTCGGTTTCTCTATGAGTCCCTCTATTTTGCACACGCGCTCTCCGATATCTTTCACTTTTACGATACCATAATGATGTAGTTCGGACCGTGTCACTTTTTCAAGCGCTACGACTGAGCCTCCGTGCTTTTCATACACCCGCATCATTTGTTTGAGCGCGGGTTCTATGCCCCAAATGAGATCGTCTCCGAAAAGCACCGCTACCGGTTCATCACCGATAAGATGCGCGGCGGTCAAGATTGCATCGCCGTCCCCTTTCGGTTCTTTCTGCCGGACATATGAAAAGCGCGCCAGTTCGCTGATGCGGCGAATTTCTTTAAGCTGGTCATGCTTCCCTTTCTTGCGCAGAACCTCTTCGAGTTCCGGTGCATAGTCAAAATGGTCTTCGATCGCCCGCTTTCCTTTTCCGGTTACGAAGATGACATCCGTAATTCCGGATGCAACCGCCTCCTCCACGAGAAATTGGATGACCGGTTTATCAACGATCGAGAGCATCTCCTTAGGTTGCGCTTTGGTAGCCGGCAAAAAGCGGGTGCCTAGGCCCGCTACCGGAATAATGGCTTTGGTGATTTTCTTCATTTTTGAATTATACCTGGTTACCACTGTTTAGCGAGCATCTAGTCGAGTGAAGAGAGGTTCACCGCGAGCTCGTCTTTCCAAATCATTTCAGGGTATCTCTTAAGCATGTCTTTCACATAGCGTTTGCGTTCATTGTAGGTCTTTTCGTCCTGCGCCTCAAATTTGATAGTGATGTACGGGCCGTTCTGCGAGTAGCGGAAGATGATCATACCGTCCTTGAAGTCTGCGCGTGTGCCGTCGTCCCCGGGAATGACCGACGCATCGGTGATGCGCGCTTTGGGAAAATCTTTCTTGAACTGTATCGAGAGTTTGCGTATGACACCGATCTTCTTTTCGTCGGGGCAGCCTATCTTTATTTCGGGAGAAGAAATGTATGTGGGAAACTCGGCATACAGCTCGCTCAATGACTTCCGCGTATCGCTAAGGTACTCAAGTACGCGGAGCATCGCATAGGTCCCGTCATCGTGGCCGTATGCGTTGTCAGCGAAAAAAAAGTGGCCGGAAAGTTCACCTCCGAACGCGGCGTCTACTTCGGCGATTTTCTGCTTAATGAATGCGTGCCCGGTCCGCCACATGACGGGAGTGCCGCCGCTCTGCTCTATCACCCTTGAGGTAAGTTGTGAGCAAAGCGCGTTGTGGACGATTTTGGATTTCGGAAAGCGTTCGAGAATCTCTTTCGCAAAAATGGCAACCAGTACATCATTCCAAAGGATATTTCCTTTTTCATCCACGAGGCCGATCCGGTCCCCGTCACCGTCGAAGGCGATGCCGAAGTCCGCGTGGTGTGCAAGAACAGCTACGCGAACACGTTCCATCATGTCGGTCGACGTGGGGTCCGGCGTGCCTACGGGAAAATTGCCGTCAGGCTCTAAATTGAGACCGATAATCTTGCACCCTGCCGCTTTTAACATCTCAGGGACAAACATGCCAGTGACACCCGCGCCCCCGTCCACTACCACGGTGAATTTCTTCTTTATTGATACGCGCTTTAACACGTCATTCGCGTAATCCTTTGCGAATTCGCGTCGCGCTTTGCTATTCAGTATGGTCACCTTGCCCTGCTTCTCCGGCACGAAGAATCTTTCACTTTCTACGATAGTGCGTATCTCTTGCACGTCCGCCGTTTCGGTCGTTTTGGAGTATCCGGTAGCAAGCTTGAAACCGTTGAATTTTGAAGGATTGTGCGAGGCGGTAATCATCGCGCCGCCGTTGGTCTGGAATCGGTATTGTGCAAAATACACCATCTGCGTCATGACCATACCGAGGTCAGTGACATCAATGCCGACTGAAGAAAGCCCGTGCGTGAGAGCTTTCTTATATGCTTCACCACTCAAACGGCAATCTCGCCCGACCACCACCTGCCTGATTTTCCTACGTTGCAAAAAAGTACCGTACGCCTTCCCAATGGCTTCCACTTTTTTAGCATCCAGATCTACACCAGCAACTCCGCGGATATCATAATTACGAAAAATATAGGGGTTAATTTTCATAGCGTGGGTACAATATACAACAGCAGTTTCTCTCAACACGTTATGAAGCTACCGGGAACTTTAATAAGAATCGTTTGATGCGACTTGTTGACTCCCGCTTTAAGAATTCCTCTTTGGTGAGCCATTTGAACTCATCGTGCTCGAAACTCAGTGCCACAGCTGTATCCTGCGGAACGTGTGCTATATAGCCGATCGATACCCAATACTCTCCGCTTGGGATTACAAACCCCACCGCATCGAGGAGCGCGAGATTTTCTACCACGAGTCCGGCTTCTTCACGCACTTCGCGTTTGATAGCCTCGGTCAAATCTTCGCCGTATTCAACATCACCGCCAGGAAGGTCCCAGGTAAGCGGCCGGTTTGGATCGGTTTTCGAGCGTCGGAGCGCGAGAATCTTCCCGTCTTCACGGATAAGAACTGCTTTTTGCGCAACTTTGGGTGAATCGGCCATAAAGAATATCTTACAAGGCGTGAGCAACCGCGGCAATGAGTAGAATCCCAAGGAAGTTCATAACGAATGCGACCGGAAGCAGAACGGCGACACGAACGCGGGAAAGCCCGAGGAGCGAGATTCCGAATTCATCCGGAAGCGGCGACGCGATGATAAGCGCGCCTAAGATGGGCGCGAGCCACTTCCAGAACCCAAGGTGAAATGAGTTGAGGAAGTGGTGTACGGCGCTTTTCGGAAAAAGCGCTTCAATGTCGCTTGCCAAGCGGTCTCGGATAAAGAGGAAAAGAATCAAATCTCCACACATGGCACCGAGCGCTCCAAAGAGCGCCACGGCCCATGGCGAAATCGTTTGTGAGAGCTCGGCAAGAAAGATAGCGGCGGGCGCGAGTGTAAAGGCAGAGGTGAAAAAAATCCCGATGACAAAGCTTTCGAATATCCTCCCCGCATCGGTTGAAGCAAGAAAGGAAGAGAGCGCCCCCGAAGAGATCAAAAACCAGGCGAGGAGAACGCTGACGCCTACAGCGATAATGTCTTCTTTTATATTCTGCCTGGCTTTTGCGCGGGAAAGCATAGTAACAGTATACCGCCAGACGGTGAGTATCGCATCCCAAAGAGAAAGAAAAGAAATGAGGGTGTAAAGAAAGGGCGCTATCGAGTGAACGACAGCGCCAATTGGTCGAATTTGTATTGATGACGCACTAGAGTCCGAGTTTCTGCTTCCACCGTTCTGCGACCGTTTTCGCCTTTTTGGCGGCGATACCGGTGTAGAGAGACGGGTTCGAGAGAATCTGCCGTTGGTATGGAGTCATCTTTTCAAGATACGGCTGTATTTCCGCATCGCCGACAACGACTTCTTCGAGCGGTCGCGTCTGGCGCTCCGCTTGGAGCGTCAGTGTCCGCACCTTCTCGTGAGCGTCTGGGTGCCCGAGAGCAGCGAGTATGATGTAGAGCGGCTCGGCCAACACCATCCCTTGTTGCATGGCGAGGTTGCGTTCCAAATTGGCACGATCGACAGAGAGCTTCTGCATAGTCCGCGTCAGTCGCTTCGCACTCGAAACAACATAGGCGACAACCTCTCCGTACGTCCGGGCAGAGGCCGAGTTGGTGAGATCCCGCTGATGTTCGCTGATTTGATCCAGAAACACCGTAGTAATGCGCGAGATGACAACCTTCCACAAACTCTTGACGTTCTCGAAGTTGATGGGGTTACGTTTTTGCGGCATGGTCGAGGAACCAACCTGCGTCGCTTCAAACTCTTCGCCCACCTCTCCGATTTCTGTCCGCTGGAGATGGCGCATGTCATCAGAGAGGTTGGCGAGAATGCCAGCCGCGATCGTTACTTCGCACAAGAGGCGGGTAAGCGCTTCTGGTGGAACAATCTGGGTAGAATGTTCGGCGGGAGTAAGTCCGAGTTCGGCAAGTACCTCTGCTTCAAATGCTTCGGGGTCATCGAAGAACAGTGACGAGGCGTTGTAGGCCCCAACTGCTCCCGAAAACTTTCCGGGAAGTTCATCCGCCAGCGCATCCAATGTAAGGATACAATCACCGATACGACTGACGTAGCTCGCGACGGCGAAGCCAAAGGTGATCGGCACCGCGTGCTGACCATGCGTCCGACCAATTTGCACCGTCTCCGCTTCTCGGAGCGCGATCGTGATGAGTACTTCTTCCAACTTCTTGAGTGACGGAATAAGCACATGGGTAACCACACCGTAGTAACGCCCGGCATTTGCTGTATCAATAATGTCGAACGAGGTTGCCGTCATGTGAACATACGGCTTCGACGCATCACTTACTTTGGCGCAAATACAATTCACCAGAGCGCGAATGTCGTGGCGAATCCGATCTTCTTCTTCATACACCTCAGCAGTGTTTACCTGACCGCATGCCGCCTCTACTTCCTTGACAACCGCTTCGGAACAAATCCCGCGGCGATGGAGTACTTTCACGAGAGCAAGCTCCACGAGGAGCTTGTAACGGGTAAACCCGTTCTCGGAAAGATACTTCGCCACTTCTTCATCCCAGTACCGGTAGTCAACCGGCGAGAGACTGTCGAACTGGTCGCGTGTTTTCATTTTTGTGTTTTCCTTTCTCGGTTTGGTTTCTGGTTGTCAAACGTTAACCTGCCCTATCCTACAGAGAAGGGATGAAAAAGCAAGAAATAGTGATTACAAAATCAGCATCGCATCACCGGCGAGAAGTATAAGCGAGAGGGCGTGCTACTTTTGAGATGCAAGCGCCACTTTGATACCGAGTGCGATAAGCACGGCTCCGGTAACGCGTTCGACGTGGTGCTGCACTGTTTTGATTTTTCTTTTAAGAAACGGGTTTGAGAACATGAGCGAAACGAACGAGAACCAGACGAAGGTCATGCCTATCATCTCAACTCCGTAGAGAAGCTGAATCAGGAGCGGGGTCGCGGGGTCAATGACCTGCGTGAATAACGCTAAAAAGAAAAGTGTCGCTTTTGGATTCAGCACATTGGTGAGAAAGCCGATACGGATTGCTCTCGAGCCGGATAATTCACCCGCGTTGGGGGTGAGAGCACTCTCTTCTCCTTCATATGGTTTGGAACGGAACGATTTGTACCCAATATAGATAAGATAGGCGGCGCCAATCCATTTAATGATGCTGAACAGCACAATAGATCGGGAGATCACGAATCCGATCCCCAACAGCGAATAAGTCACATGCACAGAAATACCCAGCGCAAGGCCGAGGGAAGTGAAGATGCCCGCACGACGCGAATACAAGAGACTATTGCGGGTCACCATGGCGAAATCAGGACCGGGGGAAATAACCGCAAGCAAATGAACAACGACGACGGTAATAAATGCTGTGAGAAACATACGTGCACTATACCAAAAATCTCATTCCGCGACAGTATGCTGGAGGATGTCCAAAGGATAACGGACGCCGGCAAGGTAATTCTTGACTAAGCGTTTTATATCAACGTCGCGGAGTGTTTTTTTGTCCATCGTCTCGATTTCTTCGGGAGAGAACCAGTGGGCTTCAGAAATATCCTCTTCGAGCTTCTTCACCGGATCCTTTGAGATAGTGCCGATGAACAGAAGCTTGAGGGAATGTGGCGGTGATCCGAAATGCGAAGCTGTGTCTTTGCGGACAAGTGAGCTTACTTCAATAAGGTGGGTTGGTGTAAATTTGTACCCTGTTTCCTCTTCTACTTCTCGCTTCACCGCATCAAGCGGATTCTCGCCTACATCAATCCACCCCGCAGGCTGATTCCATTTGCCATGATCGGGGTGTGAAGGATTATGTTCCTTAACCAAGAGAAACCTGCCATCGCGTTCGATGATGGCTCCGACAACTCCAAAGACTTGGGTGTATACGCGCGGCATTATTTTTTCTTAGATAGCAGATACTTGGGTGATAGACGGGTTCTGCCCCCGTGACCTCCGCTGCCACAGAGCGGCGCTCTACTAGCTGAGCTACTACCACCATATTTGCTCTTGTGAGCACCTACGTTATACCAGTTTAATGGCCTCTAGTCTAGAAAGTTACATGTAAGTATCCACACCTCCCGAAGAACGCTTATTTTTCGAGGCTTTTTTTCGTCCGGTTTGTCATTCTCGCGGATGCGGGAATCCAGAGAAGTGTTTTGTAGCACTGGATTCCCTCCTCCGAGGGAATGACAGATGTGGAGAGTTACAGTTACATCCCTCCCTTTCAGGTGCTCCCTTTATTAAGGGAGAATTAAGAGGTATGCTTCGCTCCATGAACGACATCAAAATTGAACCGTCATGGAAGGAAGCATTGAAAGAAGAGTTTGAGAAGCCGTACTTCAAAGAGTTGACGGAGTTTGTGCGTGGAGAGTACCTTTCGGGAAAGGTGTTTCCTCCACCGAAGTTCATTTTTAACGCGTTTGAGCTTTGTCCGTTCGATACAGTTCACCCCCACACCAATTTTTCAGAACAGAAAAAATCTCGGCTACAGGAAGGGCAAACGCCCAACATGTCACAACACAGTAAAAATCCCGATGGCGAAATTGGTGTGGGGGTAAAGGTGGTGATTTTAGGACAGGACCCCTATCACGGCGTCGGGCAGGCGCATGGACTCTCTTTCTCAGTGCCCGAAGGTGTAGTGATGCCGCCTTCGCTTCAAAATATCTACAAGGAGATCACGAGCGATATAGGAAAGATGATGCCTAAGTCCGGGAATCTGGAATCCTGGGCAAAACAAGGAGTACTCCTGCTCAACGCGACACTTACCGTGCGTGCACACATGGCGGGGTCGCACCAAGGGAAGGGATGGGAAGTATTTACCGACGCCGTGATACAGACCCTTTCAGATAAAAAAGAGCATCTCGTGTTTCTCCTGTGGGGAAACTATGCTCGAAAGAAAAGCGCGCTCATCGACCCAGGAAAGCATCTCGTCCTTGAAGCGGCACATCCTTCGCCTTTTTCCGCGAACAGTGGTTTCTTCGGATGCAAGCATTTCAGCCAGTCAAATGCGTACCTCAAAAAGCACAAAATGGAGGAGATTAAATGGATGTAGGATATTTCCGAACCCTTCGATAAGCTCGAGGCAAGCAAAGTTACTACTGGTGCAGTATTCTTGAATTAGTCCGAACGCATTTCGGCAGGGAAATCCCCCTGCGAAAATTCGGCAACCCTCGAGCATGGCGAGAGGAGCGGTCGTCGTATGACGGAAAGGCGGCGGAGCCGCACCGCTGACAATTTCAAGTTTTTCTTTGGCGGCATTCTTTTTAAAAATTACCGCAATCGCCAGCTACCGTGCTTGTCACTATCTTACCATCTTTCAGTTCACCGATAGTTTTGATAAAAGATTTACTTGCTTCGTCATAATCTTGTTTCTCCGAATGTATTAAAATTAATTTTCCATTCACATCAAATTTATATGTTCCGTTATTGTAAATGCAACCAACCATACCACCAACACTATGTGTTGCAATGGTTTTTGTTTGGAGTTCGGGTGTGGGATTTGATAAAGAACTCAAGTCACTATTTTCTACAAAAATATTTTTTGATGGGTCGAACAACCAATATGTGTATCCCGTATTTCCGGTTGCTCCCCACCAACTCATTAATCTAATGTCCTTATATCCATCAAA
>CAZOIN010000090.1:0-3802 GCA_964579985.1 uncultured Candidatus Saccharibacteria bacterium | reverse complement strand
ACTGCGCGGAGTATTACGACCGAGATGAAGGAGTCGTATCTTGACTACGCGATGTCGGTCATCACGGCTCGCGCGCTTCCCGATGTTCGCGACGGCTTGAAGCCCGTGCATCGAAGAATTCTGTTTTCTATGCATGAAATGGGACTCACCGCTTCCGCAAAGACCAGAAAATCCGCCACCGTGGTAGGCGATGTACTTGGAAAATACCACCCGCACGGAGACATTTCCGTATATGACGCCATGGTCAAGATGGCGCAAACATTTTCGTTTCGCTATCCGCTCGTCTTAGGTCAAGGAAATTTCGGTTCGCAAGATGGGGATGCCGCCGCTGCATATCGGTACACCGAAGCTAAGATGTCCAAGCTCTCCGGTGAGTTGCTTCAGGACATCGAAAAAGATACGGTTGATTTTCGTCCCAACTATGACGGCACGCGCAAAGAGCCGGTGGTACTTCCCGCGTCCGTGCCCAATCTCCTCCTCAACGGCACGCTTGGTATTGCCGTGGGTATGGCAACCAACATTCCTCCGCACAACCTGCGTGAAGTCATAGCAGCAACCGTGCATCTTTTGGAGCACGATGATGCCACCACCGACGACCTCCTGCAGTTCGTAACAGGCCCTGACTTTCCTACCGGCGGCATCGTGTTCGGCTCGCAAGACCTTCGGCATGCTTACGCGACCGGCAAGGGTGGCGTGGTTACGCGGGGAGTCGCCGAAATTATCGATCCGCCAGCTGGCGGAAAAAGCGGTCAGACACAGATTGTCATCACCTCCATTCCTTACCGCGTGAACAAGGCGGAAATGATAATAAAGATTGCCGAGCTCGTTCGTGAGAAAAAAATTGACGGCATAAAAGGTCTTCGCGACGAATCCACGAGAGATGTGCGGGTGGTCATTGACCTCAAGCAGGGGAGCTTCCCCGAAAAGGTCCTGAACTTCCTCTACAAGCATACCCAGCTCGAGGAGACCTTCCATTTCAATACCGTGGCACTGGTTAACGGCATACCACAAACCCTATCGCTTAAGGCCTTGCTGGAGCAGTTTATTCTCCACCGAAAGGAGGTAGTAAAGCGTCGAACCGCCTTTGACCTACGACAGGCCGAAGCGCGCGAGCATATTCTGCTTGGTCTCACAAAAGCGCTCGACCATATCGACGAGATCATCAAGCTCATCAAGAAGTCCAAAGACGTGGATGAGGCGAGGGGGGGACTTATGAAAACGTTCAAGTTCTCCGAGATTCAAGCGCAGGCGATTCTCGATATGCGCCTGCAGAAACTTTCCGGACTTGAGCGAAAGAAAATCGAAGACGAACTTAAGGAAGTGCAGACACTTATCGCGGAACTGAAATTGATTCTCTCGAGCACCAAAAAGATACTTGCCGTCATTAAAAAAGAGCTGGAGGAAATCAGCCAGAAGTACGGCGACGACCGCCGTACGCGAGTGATGAAGCACGGAGCCAAGGCATTTTCCGAGGAAGACCTCATTCCTGATGCAGATGCGGTGCTCGTTCTTACCAAGGGCGGTTACATCAAGCGCACCGATCCGGAAGAATACCGCAAACAGCGCCGCGGAGGCGTGGGCGTCGTTGACCTCGATACCAAGGACGAAGATTTCGTTACGCATGTCATCACTGGCACGACCCACAACGATTTCCTCTTCTTTACCGACAAGGGAAAGGCCTTCCAGATAAAGATGTATGAGATTCCGGAAGGTCGTCGCGCAACCAAGGGCAAGTCCATCATGAATTTCCTTTCGCTCGGTACGGACGAAAAAGTAACCTCGATCCTTCCCATGCCAAAGGAAGTGAAATCAAACACGCTCTCTCTCCTTATGATCACCAAAGGCGGTGTCGGCAAAAAGACGGCAGCAGCAAGCTTCCATGACGTAAGGCGAAGCGGCCTCATGGCCGTTAAGTTAAAGCAGGGCGATGAGCTGGTGTCAGCATCATTCGTCGAAGTGGGCGATGAAGCTTTGCTTGTCACCGCTAAGGGTCAGTCAATCCGGTTCAAAGAGAGTGACATACGCGAGATGGGTCGGGGAGCCAGCGGTGTGAAAGCCATGCGCCTCGGGAAAGGGGATTTCGTAGTAGGAACAGGCATCGTTAAAAAAGAACCCGCCTCCGCAAAAGGCTCCGGCACGGCAAAGCCCGAACTTTTGGTTATTATGCAGAACGGCTACGGCAAAAGGACCAAACTTTCTGAATACAAGACTCAAAAGCGAGGCGGGTCGGGCATCAAGACGGCCAAGATCACCTCTAAGACCGGCGAACTAATCGCGGCACACGTCGTGACGTCTCCGGATGAGGAAGTCGTGGCTATCTCACGGAAAAGCCAGGTCATCCGCACGGGTGTAGATGAAATTGCCACACTCGGCAGACAGACGCAAGGAGTGCGCATCATGAAACTTAGGGAAGGTGATAGTATTGCGTCCCTTACCTGCCTTTGAAACCAAATGCCAAGCACGAAATCGGATTTCGGATTTAAAACAATACGGCGTTGTTGTATCATCTCTATATACTTTGAATTACGAAACTAACATTCTAAGCTGTCATTCCCGCGTAGGCGGGAATCCAGACCTATACAATAAGCCACACTCTGGATCCCCGCATTCGCGAGGATGACAGAAACGGGGCGTTTCGTAATTCACAGTATATATGTTTCTAGAACCTCATAATGTTATTGGACAGATGGAGTTGCAGAGCGGTATGCGCGTTGCTGACCTCGGAGCTGGCGTAGGGCTTCTTTCGATTGCCGCGGCGAAAGCGGTGGGGGATGCGGGCAAAGTCTATGCCGTGGAGGTGCAAAAAAATCTTATTGAACGCCTCAAGAACCAAACACGCGAAGCGCGAGTGCATAATGTAGAGGCACTCTGGGGAGACATCGAACGTGTGCAGGGCACACATCTCAAGGATATGGCCGTTGATGCTGTTATTGCCTCGAATGTGTTGTTTCAAGTGACCGATAAAAACGGTTTTGTAGCCGAAGTAACACGCATCCTAAAGCCGGGGGGCAAAGTACTGCTCGTAGATTGGCGCGAATCGTATCGAGGAATGGGCCCGCATATCGAACAGGTGGTCACCGAGGTGGAGGCAAAGAACCTTTTTGAGAAGGCAGGCTTTCGATTAGTGAAGAAGATCGACGCAGGCCAACATCATTATGGTATAATATTTCGCAAGTAGAATACCAACATGCGAACGTTACGAAAGATACCAATACTACGAACTTTATACGAACGATACGAATGTGGAAACTGTGGACTCACGAGTGATTTATCCTGAATTATCGTACACACTCACCGGTATTTTTTTCTTGGCTCACGATGAAGTCGGTTTTTACGGCAAAGAAAAACAGTACGGAGATGTGGTAGAGCGTGAGCTGAAATTGAAAAAGATTCCGTATAGACGCGAGGTATCGATAGGAGAGAGCGGAAACAGGATTGATTTTGTTGCGGATGAGAAAGTTCTCGTTGAGCTAAAGTCCAAAAGAATGTTGACAAAGGAGGATTACATTCAAACGCAGCGCTATTTGCAGGGGACAGGATTAAAGTTGGGATTACTTGTAAATCTCCGCGATAAGTACGTCAAACCGGAACGGATCGTCAAAATTGATACGGATCGCGGAAAGCGGTATCAAGCAGGAGTTTAGCATTTTTCGCATAAGTTTTGTATAGTTTGTATCGTTAGTATTGTTCGCATTTTTGTATGTTTACCTTATGAACAGCTTTCAAACCATCGTCCTCGGCATTTTCGGCATTCTCATCATCGCCGGAATGCTCGCGGTCGCGCTCACCCAACAAAGGGCAG
>CAZOIN010000089.1:0-2066 GCA_964579985.1 uncultured Candidatus Saccharibacteria bacterium | reverse complement strand
GCGTTCGTTCATAAATTTATGTATATCGTAACACACCGAAGATTCTTTTATATTCTTTCCACCGTTATCATCGCGGTCTCTCTCGCCGCGCTCGCGCTCTGGGGTCTTAAACCGGGTATTGATTTTACCGGCGGCTCTCTTTTAGAGGTAAGTTATCCTGACGGACGGCCAGAGAAGGCACAGGTTGAGGCGGCGCTCGCGCCGCTTGACGTCGGTGCGTCGGTGCGCCCCACACGCGAGAACGGCTACCTTATTCGGATGAAGGACTTGACCGAGGCAGAACACGCTTCGGTGCGTGCCGCCGTCTCTTTTAAGCAGACGAAGAAGATAGTGGAAGAGCGTTTTGATTCGGTCGGGCCGTTGCTTGGGAAAGAAGCGGTAGGCAAGTCCCTCATCGCCATCTTTTTTGTGATGCTCTGCATCGTTCTCTTCATTACCTTTGCGTTTCGCAAGGTCTCGGAGCCCGTCGCGTCGTGGAAATACGGTATCATTACGATTGTCGCGCTTCTGCATGATGTCTTGGTGCCGACGGGCGCGTTCGCAATTCTTGGGTATTATGCCGGTTTTGAAGTGGATACGCTCTTCGTGACGGCGCTTCTCGTGGTGCTCGGCTTCTCGGTGCACGACACCATCGTGGTCTTTGACCGAGTACGTGAGAACCTGCGCACTTCGCACGAAGCACACGACCGCAAAGATTTTGCGACCATTGTCGGAGACAGTATCGCACAGACCTTCGTCCGCTCCATCAACACCTCGCTTACGACCGTCATCGCACTCCTCGTGCTTTACTTCATCGGTCCCGAAATCACGCGCCATTTCTCCCTCGCGCTCCTCATCGGCATTATCGCCGGAACCTATTCGTCTATCTTCATCGGTAGTCCGCTTCTCGTGACGGTTGAAAGATTGCAGAGAAAATAGAAAACCCACCACAAAATGAAATCGTGTGGCGGGCTTAGTTGATTTTTACCCCCCTAATTCTCCTTCCAAAATCCGCACAAGCGTCGCGCCAAGCGGCGCGCCGGCTTTTTCTGAAAGAATAATTGCTTGGATAAATCGATCCGGAAGCAAAATGTTCCCAAATCTTTCCGGCAGTTTACGTTCGTCCCCCCTGTGTTCAGAGGGCAGGGCAAGTTTAAAGGTACAAAAGTCGCTTTCCCCCATTGATTTGACTACAACAAGCGCGTCATCGGCAAACGGAGAAAGTTCAGTAAGGCCCCGTACCAAATCTTCCAGAGAACTGACTTTGTCTAAAAAGGAAACATACTGCGACATCTCGTCGAGGCCGTATATCTCGCTCGTTCCAAACAGTTTCCAGTCCAACTTTCTATTGATACATCGTTGTAATTGTTGGTAAATAGCCTGATTTTCTTGTGTCATTGTTCCTCCTACCGTAGTTCTAGTTTCTGCCGAGATACTATCCCACTTCTCGTAAAGAGTCAAGAGACCTTGGTAAGATAGATATATCTACAGAAGTAGCAAAACCGAAATATAGAGTATATAATTCTCGTATGAAAAAGATGGCTAAGATTTCAAAAGAGGTTGAGGTGGTTCTCAAGCCGTATAACGAAAATATAAAACAGCATATTGCGGGGCTTGTTCAAAGATCCGATGAAGCTGCTAAGCGATATATGGCGGCGTTGAGTAAGAAGTCCGATGCAGACATCAAACGACATACCTGCGCTTTAAGTGAAGAATTTCAAGGTCGGGTACAGGGAATTGCGGAGCAGTATGGCGATATCCAGAGAACTCTTGAATCACATACGAGGACTCTTGCATCACATACCGATATGATTGGTACACTGATGGTAGATATGACTGTTGTTAAATCAGATGTGAAGTCAGTCAAGGACTCCCTGAAGACCAAAGTGAACCGTAAAGAGTTTGTCGCATTTGAAAGACGGTCGCTCGCCTAAGTTGACAGCCAATCAGTGGTAGGTATAATAGACCGCGCACTCTAAAAAGGGGAGGGCGCGGTCTTTGACAATTGAATTCTTAGAAGAGAATGTCCGCCCGTAGGGGCGGAGTGCAAGTCAAAAGTTAATTCATAGTAATTCTCCCGATTCGCT
>CAZOIN010000088.1:0-11046 GCA_964579985.1 uncultured Candidatus Saccharibacteria bacterium | reverse complement strand
ATCCAGAAACCGATCATCGCGGGTGGAGGACTGCTCTCCGCAAACGATGCCGCTCTTGCCTTTGACGCGGGCGCGGATGCCGTCTCTCCGGGTTCAATCGCCATGCTCGCGCCAACACAGGTGCGACCGATGATACGCGGTGCGCATGAGTATGCGCGCCGCCGAGCCGGAAGACCCCTGCTCCACTTCCGCCCCCTCGAACACACTGTCTGACTGTCCTCTAGCCAGATACCCTTAACCCCACTCGACCCTTTGTCGCGTGGGGTTGCTTTTTGCCTCCGTGCGGGTAGGATAAGGAAAGATTCCGAAACGAAAGATAAAAAATGCATATACCAAAAACTACCTTCAGTGTGACCGGCCGGTGTGTTCTGTCATCAGGAATAGTCTCCCTTGCCACAATAGTCATCGACCTCAAAACTGGTCTTATCGTGGAGATTAAATCTCCGACTAAAAGTTGTGATCTGTATGTACCGGAATGCCTCATCTTTCCTGGCCTACTCGACCTCCATACACACGGCAGAGAAGATGCCACGGGGCGGGAAAATTATAAGGAGGACTTCAAGACACTGGGCGAAGCCTCCCTTAATGGTGGCGCGGTACATGTGGCGGAGATGGGCAACAACCCCAAGCCGCCTATTGATGATGACAGCTATCGTGAAAAACAAACACTCACCGCTACATCGGAAGTGCCTGTAACTCTTTATGCGATGATCGGCCCGGAGACCAACCCGCTTAGTTTTGAGGTTCCTTATAAGCTCTGCCATGCCCGCACGACGGGAGCGAATGATATCATCTTTTTTCCGTCCCGAGCTTCGATTGAAGCGGCGGCGAAGCGATATCAAGGGAGATTTGTGAGTCACCATTGCGAAGACTCTGAAATCCTAAAAGCCTATTCTGGAGAAACCCTCCATGAACGGAAGCGACCTTCTGAAGCCGAGGTGAGCGCCATTGATTTTGCGATTCACCTTACGGAAAAATACAGACTGCACAGCAAGCTCTGTCATTGCTCCGTGTGCGCCGGAATCAAAAAGATTGTTGCCGCGAAAAGATGCGGCGTACAGGTAACCTGTGAGGTTACGCCTCATCACCTCTTTTTCGATCAATCCATGATTACCGATGAAAATCGATGGCGCATGCAAATGAATCCTCCGCTTCGCACCCCTGAAGACAGGATGTTCTGCATTGAAGCCCTTCGCCGAGGGGAGATAGATATGCTTGCAACGGACCATGCCCCACACACGGATGAAGATCGAAGGGTTAGGAGAACTTCAGGACATCCACATCTCGATACGCTTGGGCCATTCCTCACCTGGCTCATGGCTGTTCACCACTTCACTCCCCACGACATTGCGCGTGTCTGCTGTGTCAACCCAGCGAAGTTTTTGAACAGATTCCTCTCCGCATCGTATGGCAAAGGATACGGAAAGATTGCTGTTGGATATATGGGGTCTCTTACCATCATAAGCATGCACCACAAGGTGGTGGTAACCAAAGACAAGCTCAAAACGAAATGCGCTTGGTCACCCTTCGAAGGAGTAACCTTCCCCGGAAGCGTCCTTTATACTATCGTTCGCGGAAAAATGCATGAACCCATCATGCGCTAGTCCCAAACAGCCAAAATAGTTCACCAATCATCACAGCTGCCGTCCGCAAGGATAGCAGCTATTTTTTACAATGTGAGAATGAGCCGCTCGAGCCCTATTTCAAAATCATGGATGCCTCGGTGGGAATCGTGATAGAGCGAGACGAACTTTGAAGAAAGTTGTTGGAGTTCTTCCTTTGATGAATAGTTTTTGAGAAAGCTTCTTGCTTTGGTGAATACAAACGGAGCGAGACCTGCCTCCCCTGCCGTTTTTGCCGCAGAAGCAATCAGCATGGATTTAAGTTGCCAGAACAAAATGCCGTGTATCTCCTCCGGTACAGCACCGCTCGCGACCGCTTTCTGGAATAATACCCACAGTTTCTTTTTGTCCCGTTTTCCGAATGCATCAGTCAGCGAGAAGATATTGAAGTCCGGTTTTTCCCCCGTCTTGGGTGTATTGAACAACTGCACCTTCTCTGCTACCTCCGCCACCGCAAGGAGCGTCTTTTTGTCCACTTCCTCTTCCTGCACGATAAAGATGTTTGCCGATTCTCCTATCTCCCCAAGCTTATCAACGAACGCTTCTTTTGCTTCCTTGTTCTCAAACAGAGAAACGACTTGAACGATGTAGCTGTTGTTAAAGAGTCCCTGCGAGGAGATAAGCTCTTCCAAACGAGCTTCGTTCCAATTTTCCGGCTCAATACGAAACAGCTCTGCATCCGGTTTTTTCTTGCGGAGGCTCCCTATGAGCGCGTTCGCCTTTTCGCGCGCCGTGCCTTTGTCCTTGCCGTAAAAGAAGTAGAGCATGTAAAAGCAGCTGATAGCTTTTAGCTTTTAGCTTTTAGCTTTTTCTTCAACTCCGGCAGGTCAGAAATGAGCGTTTGCCAGACGATATCAAGGTCAATCTCAAAATAATTATGGATTGCTCGATCTCTGAACCCCGCTATCTCTTTCCATGGTAAATCGATCTTTGATCTTCCCTCGGAAGATATCTTTTTTGCTATCTCACCGATGAGTAGTAACTGCAAAATAACCGCACTTTGGGTCTTTTGATCTTTAGAAAAGCCAGCCGCCTCTAAACCCGAGGTAAAAGACTCGATCTTGGAGATCGCTTCCAGAATCTGTTTGATATAAACCGCATCATGCTTCATAAATAGTGTGAAGGTCTTTGAGCACGTAGGGGCGGATAAATTTGTTCAGCCCGCGTTCGGTAACGATATCTACACGTCGGCCAAGCTCCTTTTCGACTTCATTTACAAAACGGCTATACGAGATAAGTCCCATCGGCGCACCGAGAGTTACTAAAATATCCACATCGCTTCCCGCCTTGTCCTCGCCCCGTGCAACCGAGCCGAAAACAGCGGCCTTTTTAAGCCGGTGGGCGCGAAATACGGGAGCTAACTTTTTTTGTATCTCTGCCAAACTCATGCCTATATTCTAACATTTTCCCGCCTTTCAGAAAAGAAAATCCCAACCGACACATTCATCGGTTGAGAAATCGCATTTAAAAACTTGAGGGCGTCCAGAATTACTTGCGCCGAACAAAAACGGTGCCGGTATCATCGGCTGCCTTAAAACCATGACACTCGGCAAAAATCCGAAGTCCTTCCATGCTTGTCGGATCCTCAATGGTCATTCCCGACAGTTTCCTACCTTCATCTTCTCTCACTAACAGAATTTGTGGTTTTTCTTCTCTCCCTCCGTTCCATTGAGCAGAAAGGGTCAGGTAGTATGTTCCTGACGGCAGCACTTCAAAGAGCCATCGGGCTAAACAGAAATTACTTACAATTCGGGTGTCATCTATTTTTACAGACATGCTGCCTCCTGTTGTTGATTGTTCAATTTTCTTAACCCTACCACCATCCTTTCTACTGTCAAAGATTCCGCCTCATTCTATTTTCTACTTACTACTAACTACTTTCTATCTTCTCCACCTCTCCCCAATTGTCCCCGAGTGAAGTCTCGGCGACGATGGGGACACCATGCGTCTTTTTCGAATCAATGACGTGCTCCATAATGTCTTTGATTTTTGCCGCTGCTTTTTTCGCAATAGATTCTTTTACCTCGTACACGAGCTCGTCATGCACTTGAAGTATGAGCGAGACATCTTTTTCCAGCCGCTGTGCTTTTATATACTCATCTACCCGTATCATCGCAAGCTTCACGAGATCGGCTCCGGTTCCCTGTATCGGCGCGTTTGCCGCCTGTCGTTCCGCGGTCGCGCGAATGTACGGAATGTTTGAATGGATCGCCTCATGATAGCGTCGCCTGCCAAAGAGGGTTTCGGTAAAGCCCTGCGTACGCGCGGCGATGCGCACTTCATCGAGATAGCCCGCAAGTTGGTAAAAACCTGAAAAGTATTCGTCAAAAAACGCCTGCGCCTCTTCGCGCGAGATGGGCGTACCGCCCTCGGCAAGCGCTTGCCGCAGAGAATTTACCCCCATGCCGTAGAGAATGCCGAAGTTGATGACCTTGGCCTGCCGCCGCATGTCCTTGGTCACCTTATCACGCGACACATGAAATACTTCGGCGGCTACGGCGGTGTGCACGTCTTCCCCGTTCTTGAAGATCTCGACGAACTTCTTGTCCCCTGAAAGTATCGCGGCGATGCGCAGCTCGATTTGCGAATAGTCTACCGACAACAGCTTATTGCCTTTTTCCGCCGTAAACGCATTGCGAATGCGGCGTCCAAGGTCGGTTTGAATGGGAATGTTCTGCAGATTCGGGTTCTGCGAAGCCATGCGCCCAGTGGTGCTGCCGGCCGAAAGAAATCTGGCATGCAGCCGCCCGTCACTCCCTACCATCGCGGGAATATTATCGATATAGGTCGAGAGCAATTTTTGGAATTCTCGGTACTCCAAAATTTTCCCGATGATGGGATGAAGCTCGCGCAGTTTCTCAAGCTCGGATTCGCGTGTGGAAAGCGCGCCGCCCGCCGTTTTTTTCTGCCGCAAGGCCTTCAGCCCCATCTTTACGAATAACACCTCGCCGAGCTGCTTGGGAGAGTTGATATTAAACTGTGTTCCCGCCATGCTCCAGATCGATTTTTCATGTGCAGAAAGTTCCTTGTGATATTCCTTGGACAGGGAACGCAAATACGAGACATCAACATGTACACCGCGCTCATTCATTTTCTCGATCACGGGAATGAGCGGCAACTCGATCTCCTCGAATACGTGCGTAAGCTTTCGCGCTGCCAACTCTTTGAATACGGCCTTTCGGGCGTCTTTCCATTCTCTTGTCTGGGCAAAACCGTAGATGTCCTCCAGGATTGGATTGGTGAGATTCGAATTGATAAGCCAGAGCGCCACACTCGTCTCTTTGAGTTCTTGCGGGGGGATACCCGAAGCCGCAAGCGCGTCAGTAAGCGAGGCTTGTGCCGGTCCGTCTTCAAGCTTTGAGCTCTGGGTTTTTCGTTTTCTTTCAGTTGGTGTGTCGGTATCCTTTTTAACAAGAGCGGTTTCCGAATCGCCGAGATCTTGAGTTACTTTTCTATTTTGTACCGAGATCACCGCGTCTTTCAGTCTCTGTATGAGCTGTCGAAATTCAAGCTCGCTGAAGAGTTTTTCCGCTTTGGAGATATCCAAACTCTCGGACCATCGCTTCTCGGGAAATGAAAATACTATCGGCACGTCACGGCGAATCGTCGCCAGCAGTTTGCTGAAATCGGCTTCCTCTTTTCCTTTTTCGAGAAGCTCCACGACACGTGGTTTGATGCCCTCTTTAAGCAGTTTCTCCTTCCCTTTGGCAAGGGTTTTGTACAACTGCTCGATCGTACCGAACTTTATGATAAGTTCCGTCGCCGTTTTATCTCCAATTCCGGCGATGCCTTTGATGTTGTCGGACGGGTCGCCTTTGAGGCCCTTGAAATCGGGAAGAAGTTCCGGCCCAAAACCGTACCTGGCTTTTACCGCTTCTTCATCGTACAAAATGGTATCGTTGATTCCCTTTTTCAGGGTAAAGACCTGCACTTTTTTATCGTCCACAAGTTGCAAAGTGTCCATGTCACCGGAGGCGATGACGATCGCTGTATTCTTGTCCTGCTTCAATTGTTCCACAATGGTGCCGAGCACATCATCGGCCTCGAATCCCTCTTTGTCGTAGATAGGAATGTTAAAAACGTTGAAAATCTCGCGGGAGCGTTTCATCTGCGCGACAAGGGCGTCATCCGCTTTGGCACGCCCATCTTTGTAGGCTTTGTAAGCCTCGTGCCTGAAGGTTGGCTTCGGAAGATCATAGGCCGCCGCAATGTAGT
The DNA here is from genome assembly GCA_964579985.1 of uncultured Candidatus Saccharibacteria bacterium. Lineage (GTDB taxonomy): Bacteria > Patescibacteriota > Minisyncoccia > Phycocordibacterales > UBA10002 > UBA10002. Next base: position 5,209 of record CAZOIN010000088.1, on the reverse strand, counting down.
CGGGCCGAAAGGTCGTGATGATTTTGATAAGCATCGCCGCAAGCCCATAAAGGCCGCCAGTCGGTTCCCCCCGCGAATTGCTAAATTGTGGAAGCGCGTGATAAGCGCGATGAAGAATCGCGTGCGCGTCGATAAGTACCAGCCGCTTTTTCTCTTTTACACTGTTTGTGAACATGGCGCTTGACTTTTTTTTAGAGGGGCATATACTGCTAAATACTAGACGTGAACGGCATCCTATATGGGTGCCGTTCGTTTATTTCTCTCTCATTTTGAGCAACTCACGCAGGTATTCAAAATCCCTGAAGTTACTTCCAGCAAATTGTCGAATCTCTTTTGCTGTTCGTGGACCTCGCGAAAAAATAATCACTTCCTTGCCATTTTTTTTGAGATGGCGGAGCACCGGCAGAAAGTCCCCGTCACCAGAAAGTATAATCGCGCGGTCAAAATTACTCTCTTCCCTCATTAAACGAAAAGTCATCTCAACATCACAATTCGCCTTGCGGCGAAATGTGCCGTCTTCCTGTTCATACCGCTTTACCGGCTTAAGAAAAAGGGCATAGCCGAATTTTTCAAGTTTGCAATAAAACTGCGCTCGCTGAAGGTGTCGACCAGTAAGAATGATTTCGGCCTCCGTTAAAGTATCCTTCCCTTTTTCAAGTAACATTGAAAGATGTTTTTCAAGCGCTCTGACTGGAACAGTATCTTCCTTGAGATAGTCAAACTGGAAATTGTGCAACTCAACGCCGCCAAAGTAAAACGTTTTGCTTACCGTATACTTTTGCTTTAGATACGCGAGTAATTTCGCATAATCAATCTTCCATCCCAAACTCTTTTCACCTCCATAAAAAAGGTTGGAAGCGTCTATGAAAGCATACGTTCGCATATTGCTATTGTAGCATTTTCAAAAAGAGAAAAAGGCCGACCGGTGGGTCAGCCAATGTAAAAAATGAGGCCGGCGTTAGGCTACTTGAGAGTCAAAAACTCATCAAGGGCTCTGGCTTTTTGGAAAAGGTTTAAGCGATACCATTTCTTCTCTACCAACTCTGCCCCTACTTGTTCGTTAAGTGGAGACCTGTGCATTTTGTTCCAGAAGAGGTGCAGAAGTCTTTTAGTAAATCCTCGCAATGCGGAATCTATGATTAGAATCTCACCCACCACATTTGAGAATAGTCCTGAGATATTAGGAGGCATTGCTCCCAGCCTTGCTTCAAAAAGCAGAAAATCCAAGAACCAGAGCAAATCATTTACATGGGTCTCTAAGACCTCTGGCTCCGCCTCTGATCGCAAAGTGAGCAACCCTTGTAGGGAACCGATGAGACAGCCATGCGCGAACCGACTCGCTAATGTGTTCTTGTCATCATTATCCAAGAGATCACTGACCCGTTGCTTTAAAGTAGAAAACAAAAGGCTTTTTGCCTCGCCATTAAAATCATTGATGGGCAGATCAAACAAAACTGCGATAGAAACAATAGTAGCAATATCGCGTTCTCCCGGGTTTGGAGCAGTCGAAAATTCAACGAGAAGATTCCCAACCTCTATTATTTTCTTCGCATTGGCGCTATCAGACAGAAAAATAGCGAGTACGGCCGTCAGGAGTGTTTTATTATCAATACCATGAACTAACTTAGGAACTATTGTTGTGGAGCTTTTCATAGAAACCCTTTCAGGTTTTGTTCCCTTTCAGGAACGATTTTCAAGGTTCAATTTCATTCCCCTTTCAGGAAATTCGGCCCTTTCAGGCAAAGAATACCGTGAACCCACGTCGATACTCTATGCTGAGCGCTATCACTGGGACATCCCATCGTCAACCCCCCCCTCCACGACGACTTCTATAGCTACTCTTTACCCAAGTAAAGAGTAGCGCATGGGTGGATAACGCTCTGCTCTTTTTCCCTCCCCTGTACAATAGCGTTGCACTTAGAATTAGAACTGGCTGTGGAGTTAATATTTGAGTTGTGGAGATATGCTGGAAATATGCTGTTCGAGTGAACAGAATATGCGGTTTGTGGCGATGTCAGTAAAGTCGAGAGCGACACCACAGGGCGTTAGACCTTGTGGGTTGCTCCGAACCTTGCGCGGGAGCGCATGGTGTCCTCGTTATTCGTAGGTATTCATATCATTGGTATTATTCCTTCCGCCAGCTGGCGGATGGGTATGTTTACCTTATGAATTCGAAATGAAGTTGGTGGTGATTTTTGTGGGGAGAAAAGACTGGATCCCCGTTTTCACGGGGATGACAGACCTAATCTATAGTGATAGCTCTGGTCGAATCATCAATAAACTGAAGGTGGATTGCTATATGCTTCGAGGGCAGTAGGTCTATCACTTTGTCGGCCCATTCGATGAGAATGAGATTTGTGGGATTGGCAAGGAGTTCATCGAACCGAAGTTTGCGCAGCTCGTCCGAGTTTTTCAATCTATACGCGTCAATATGATGAAGAAGCTTATAGCTTTTAGCTTTTAGCTCATAACTTTTAAGAATAAGAAAAGTAGGGCTCGTTACCATTTCCGTTACGCCGAGAGCTTTGGCGGCGGTCTGTACGAACGTAGTTTTTCCCGCCCCTAAATCGCCGTAGAGCCCGACGACCGTCGCTCGGTCGGAAAATGTGGTGAGACCGAGTATAAAGTCCTTGGCAATTTTTTGGAATTCCGGAAGCGTATGCATACCGTTCATAGCTTATTAGCTTACTAGCTGATTAGCTTTTTAGGAAATCCCTAACGAGCTAGAAAGCTAGCCAGCTAGTAAGCTTTCTTGTGGTACAATGACGGACATGGTTACCTTCGATGATGAAAAAGAGAAGAAAGGGCTCGCAGAAGTGAAGGAACGCGAAGAGGAAGAACTGCTCCAGTTCCTCGCCGAAAGACATGGGATCCCCTACATCGACCTCGCCACTCTCTCTATCGAAAATGATGCGCTTCGTCTCGTCCCCGAAACCGAAGCTCGGGCGGCTAAGTTCGCCCCGTTTGCCATCAATGGAAAAAAAGTAGAGGTGGCGATCTTTACCCCGAACACGTCTGAAGTGCAAGCCGCGCTTAAAAAGCTGAGTGCTACCGGGTATCAGGTAGAACTCCACATAGCTTCGACCAAGAGCCTAGAAAAAGCATGGAGTCACTATATAGAGATCTCACATGCCACCGAAAGTCACGCCGGCACCGTAGACATGGGGGTGAATGCCATAAAAGAAGCGGCTAAGAACATAAAAAGCCTCCCCGACGTCATCCCCGAGATTGAGACCGTCGTCATGTCTAAGACACAGAACCGTATCTCACGTCTCGTGGAAGTCATTCTTGGGGCGGCCATTGCCCTTGATGCTTCGGATATCCATGTGGAACCTGAAGAAAAACAGGTGAAGCTCCGTTTTCGCCTCGATGGCATTTTGCACGATGTCACTCTATTCGACCGGGCCACCTACACCCTGATGAATTCACGCATCAAAATCCTTTCGGGTCTTACGTTGAACCTACGAAAAGAAGCGCAGGATGGACGTTTCAGCGTAGACCTTGGAGACACACAGATCGAGATACGCACTTCCATTCTTCCCGGCGAGTATGGTGAATCGATCGTGCTCCGTTTGCTCGATCCTAAATCTATCGCGGTGCCGCTCGAAGACCTGGGAATGCACAGCATCCTCCTCAAAGTAATCGAAAAAGAGATAGCTAAGCCGAACGGCATGCTACTCACAACCGGCCCGACCGGTTCCGGCAAGACGACGACGCTCTATGCCTTTCTCCGTAAGATTCATGTGCCGGGAGTAAAAATCATCACCATTGAAGACCCCATCGAATATCACCTTACCGGCATTACCCAGACGCAGGTGGAGGGGGGAAGCAAATATACCTTTGCGAACGGACTGCGAGCTTCGCTCCGGCAAGACCCCGATGTACTCATGATTGGTGAGATTAGGGACGAGGAAACCGCCGAGATCGCCATCAACGCCTCGCTCACCGGACACTTGGTGTTCTCGACGCTCCATACCAACAACGCCGCCGGCACCTTTCCTCGACTCATCGATCTTGGCGTAAACCCAAAAGCCATCACGTCTGCGATAACCATTGCGATGGCTCAGCGTCTTGTCCGAAAGCTCTGCGTCAACTGTAAAACAGAGACGCCCATTTTGCAAAAAGATACACCGCGCATTGAAGCAGTCCTCCAGGGCTTGCCGAAAAGTATCTCCCTTCCGCAAAAAGAGAAGTACTGGATTCCGAAAGGTTGCGACCAGTGTAACACTATCGGGTATACGGGCCGCACCGGGATCTTTGAAGCGATCCGTACTGACGGTGCCATCGAAAAAATCGTTCGGGAGAACCCCAGCGAACGCGAGATCGCTGCGGCTGCGGCCGGACAAGGCATTCCAAACATGCAGCAGGACGGGGTACTCAAAGTGCTTACCGGAGTGACCTCGCTTGAAGAGCTCGAACGAGTAATTAATCTAGAAAGTTAACTCATAACTGAGACAGGTAACTGAATAACGGTAACCGAAACAAGTTGTATGTTCATTTCCAGATTCTTCGTACCGGTTACAAGTCACTTGTTCCTGTTGACTGTTCTCCTTTTGAGTGACCATCTGTGATTTCGCGGTTGCACGCCTCAAAAGGAGGCGTAGTATGAAAAAGTGAAGCCAAAAATCTAGCTTCACTTTAAGAACCCACGGTTCGGAGCGCCGAAGACTCGCTATTCCCCTTCACAGGAAAACTAAAGTTTTCCCGACCCTTTTTGAGTAGCCTTTGTAGGAACAAAGTTTGTGAAATCGCTCCTTGATAACAAAAATTTAGGGAATCCAAAGTTCTGAACAGGAATCTCTAAGCAATCAAACTTTCAATACGTGTACCAAAAGTGAACATGGAACCTAAGGAATGTTGCAGAGAAGTCGTCGAAACGAAATTCCAAAACGTCCTCGGTAAAATGTTTGAAACCCGCCGAAACGGGCTGATCGCTTAGAGATTTCTATCCGGAACTGTGTTTTTATCCACCCACGCCTCCCTCTTGGATGAATGCTGGCACTAAACACCGTAGGATGCCTTTTCTACGATTCCGGCAGTCTAGCACACAAATAATTTTCTGTCAACACCTAGTCTAGTATTTGCTCACAAGGTTGAGTAAGGATATGGCTCGAAGAAAAGGCTTTCAAACAAATCTTTCAAAATTGATCACTTTCTGCCATTAAGAAATGGCTTTGTTGAGAGCCTGCTCGGTTTTGTGAGCAAATAC
>CAZOIN010000087.1:0-6838 GCA_964579985.1 uncultured Candidatus Saccharibacteria bacterium | reverse complement strand
AATACGAATAGGCTAACAGAAAAACAATAAATTGACAAATTTATTCTAGCGAATAGTATGAATCGCGGAATCACAGAACAACAGTCCAAAACCAGAAAAACTTATGAATGAACTTACAGCAGAAACGGCGGCACGAGAACTTTTAGACAAAGCGGTTACGAATTACCATCTCGTGGTATACGAAACCTCAATCGGCCATCCTCACAGCGCGACCTTGGTGCAAATAGAAGCGTTTCGATACTGCTATGAATTGAAGAAATTGTTGACTTCTCCGCCAAGCAAACCCACCGCGATAATCATTTGGGTCGGCTTGGCGCCGGCTACGCTGACCAAGCTCCTCGGCACAAACGGAGCATTCGCTCGGCAGTATGAGGAGAGAGTTAAAGATTGCGGTATCCCTTTCTTTTGTGGGGACGAAATCCTAATTGAGCTCATCGGCACCGAGCTCGGTCTTGGTTTGGGTGCCAGACTCTTCGCCTCGGGAGAAGGGCTCACTAGGCTCCTCCACTTTCCAACAATTAACGTTGGTGTTGAGAGAGTAAAAAAGGATTTCGCCCGTGCCATGGAAAGGCTCGGCGTGCCAGACACGAAAGGGTTGTTGGAAGTCTTCAGCCAGACAAACAGAACTCTATAACCTTATGGAACTTCTAGCTCTTGCTGCCTTTGACCTCCTTGTCTGGCTCGCCATCCTCTGTTCGGCTCCCTTCTGTTTGCGCGAACGGGACTTTGTGAGTGAAGTTTCTGGAGACTTTACTCTTCACAATGCCCTGCCAGAAGGGTGGAGCGGCTGGTAAGTTGGTGCCGTGATTTCGACCATATAGCAAGGTTCCCCCCTTGCTATCTTTTTAAATCGCCGGTTCAAGATATAATGGGAACGCTTAAAAGGTCGCTAGCGTAACTCAAAGAAACAACATATGGCTTGTAAAACATGCAGGGGGCCGACAGATGGGTTTAAGTGCGATATGTGCGGTGAAGAATCGCCGCATCACAAGGACGACCATGGTTGCGGCAACAATCATTGCATGCCGAAGTGCGGTGGCTGCAAGCAAGCGGAAGTCAAATGTAGTTGCAAGTAACTCTCACGGACCGATGAACCGCCTGCGCCTCCCGCGCAGGCGGTTTGTGTTGTAATTTGAAGATTGAGATTTGTTTAAGATTTTTTTAGAAATTAGAAATTGCGGTTCGTTCTTATGAACTGCTCAAGATGTCTATCTGCTTCTGATACTTCTCCGCAAGTTCCATCACATCATCACCGTAAAAAGCATAGGCGGGTTTGCTGGCATTCGCCCATCCCGCGAGGTAACGGAGGGCCGCCAGCCGCTCGGCCGCGGGAGTCCCTGCGTCCGCCCCGTTATCCATGAGCAGTATCGCCGAAGCCATGAATGCATCGTAAGGTTCCCACGGATTCGGCGGGTTGTGTCCCGTTGCTTTGGCGATTCGCTCTTCATAGAGCACCCAGGTCGAGGGAATGAATTGCGCCGGTCCCATAGCCCCCCCGAAACCGTACCACGGCTTTTTGGAAACCGGCATCTGGTCGGGGTTAAGTCCGAGCCGAGTCGTGATATCGAGGAATGGCTCGGTGTCGCGTGGCGCTTTCATATCGACGCGCCAACTGCCCGTGCCGACGTTTTCGCCGAGGTTGGATTCCTCCGCAATAATGCCGAGAATGAACGCCGGACGCACTCCTGTTTTTTTACCAGCTATCGTCGCGTACTCAAGCGCCTTGCCAAACGGAATCGCGGCAGATCCGCGCAAAGTAAAGAGCTCGGCTCGTATCTGCGCGGCAGAGAGTTGCTTTACCTTAATAATCTTCTGATACTCTGCCTCAATCCCTTTTGAGATCTTCAGAATCCGCTTTTTTTCTGCTTCCTGTGTTTCTATCTTTCTTTTCTCGAGCTCCTGAAGCTTGCGGAGCTGCACCTCGTCGGTCCGCTTTGTATCAAGCGTTTTGCGCTGTGCTTCGGTCTCTTTTTTGTCGGTGGCGAGCACCGTATATGAATCCCGAAGCGCTGACTTGATCACCTGATATTCTTCGATATCCTGAAAGAATTCCGAGAAGTTCTTGTCGCCGAGAATGATCTCGGGAAGTGAGAACGAATCGACTTTTTCGGTTTTTCTGATAAGCTCTGCGATCGACTCTTTCTCCCGCGTAATCTTTCTCTCCAATTTCTCGATGACCACCTGCTTTGCTCCCGACTCCTTGAGGAGTCGCTCAATTTCAAGGCTTCGCGCTCGAATAGAGAGTTTTGCTTTTTCGATGGTGGCATTAAGAATCGCAACATCGCGCTCGAGTGTGACCGATTCCCGGGCACGCGCGTTAAGAATAGTTTGCTGCTCCGCAATCTGCGCTTCCACCTCTGCGAGTTCTTTTTCAAGCTGGGCACGGCGTTCCTCGACATTTTGGGCAAAGACAAAGAATGGCGACAGAATAAGCACCATTCCGAGGACAGACATAGAGAATCGTCTTAGCATATGTGCCATTGTAACACGGGAATAAGGAGCTAAAACCGCTAGCAGATACAAAATGTGCCTCTTCGCTGACGGAGAGGCACATTTGGAAATAATACATGTGTAAGGTTATTTCTTCGGGTCTTTCTTTTCCTCCTTCTTTGGAGTGCCCACAGTTCCTGCTGGTGCTCCGTCTGCCCCATCCGCTTCACCCTCTACAAGCTCTTTACCTTTCTTCGCGACTTCGATTGTTGAGAGATCCACCGGAACTTCTTCGACGACTTCTTCTTTCGGTTCGTAGACGGATGCGATAACATCATCGGGAGAAATCACGAGACTCACTCCTTCCGGTAGTTTGATTTCTTTTGCCGTGATGACGTTTCCGAACGCGGCGAGCGAAGAAATATCTACTTCAAGTTTCTGCGGAAGGTCTTTTGGGGCGGCTTCAATCTCAAGATTGTGCACCACCTTTACAAGCACGGCTCCGAGGTCTTTGACTGCCGGAGAGACTCCAATAAACTCAATCGGGATTTTGATCTTAAGCTTTTGTCCTTTTTCGAAGACGTAAAAATCTGCATGCCGAGGAATGCCCGTTACCGGATGCTTGTCCACCGCGTGAAGCAGAGTCTCTACTTCCTCGCTTCCCTGTTGCAAATTCACCACAGTGTGTTCACCAGCCTTTTTCCAGACTTTCTCGAAATCCCTAGTTGCGATGGTAATGGGAGTGGATTTTTGTTTTCGGCCGTAAAAGACCGCTGGAATCCTGCCTGCGTTTCTAAGCGTACTCGGGGCTACTTTCGCGTCCCGTTTTTCGAATTGCAAGCTAATGGACATAGGGCGATACTATAACCGAAGATTTGAAAAAATACAAATCTTCGGTCAGACTTCACAAAACACAGACCGCACAAAGTCCAAACAAGGACACAAACCTTTCAAAGCACAAACGAATGTCATCTCGGTGTTTGGTTTTTTGTGTACTGTGCTTTGTGTTTTACAACACCGTATTCGGTGGGGTCCCTCCTTCAAAAAACGTGATGAGATTGTCGGCGGCGAGCTTGGCCATACCGTCCCGAGCAGATTTGGTAGCGGAAGCCGTGTGCGGCGTAATGACGACATTGGAGAGTTTGGTGAGACCTTTTGCGAGTTTAGGTTCATTCTCGAATACGTCGAGACCGGCGCCGCGAATCACGTTATTTCGCAGAGCCTCTACCAAAGCCCGCTCGTCTATCACTGGCCCGCGCGAAGTGTTTAAAAGGTACGCGGTCTTTTTCATAAGCAGGAGCCGATCGTGGTCAATGAGGTGTTTGGTCGAGGGAAGGAGCGGCACATGGATCGAGACTATATCCGCCTCTTTGAGGAGCTCCTCTAGGGTTGGCCGAAATACTGCATGGCATTCTTTCTCGAACTCATCGCTTTGCTTCACATCATGGTAGAGCACTAGCATGCCCAAACCTTTCGAAGCGGCGGACGCGACGCGCGCGCCGATTCTTCCTGCTCCGACAATGCCGAGTTTTTTCCCCGAGAGTTCCTCACCCAAAAGGAGCTCCGGTCCCCAGCCTTTGTATTTTCCTTTACGCAAATAGGTGTCGCCTTCAACAATACGCTTCACGATCGCGAACATGAGCGCGAGTGTGTGCTCCGCGACTGCTTCGGTAAGCGCCCCCGGAGTGTTGGTGACAGTAATGCCGCGCTTCTTCGCCTCCTCGACATCCACATTATTGAAACCGACCGCGTAGTTGGCAAAAATCTTGGCGCTTGGCGCTGCGTCAAAAACATCTTTATCAATCGTATCCGTCAAAAGACAGAGCACTCCGTCATATGGTTTCTTTCTAAGCGCCACAGTGAGTTCCCGCTTTGTGAGGGGACGGTCTTTCGCACTTATATCGAGTTCAAATCCTTTTTCCCGCAACATCGAGAGCCCGACGTTGGGGATTTTGCGGGTGACGTATATCGCGGTCATAGCATATTGAATAATGAATTAGGAGTTATGAATGATGGAAAAAGGCTCTTGTGTTTCCGAGCATAATTCAGTATTCATACTTCATAATTCAGCGTACAGAGCATGATACCATACTGTGGCGGTTAGCTGTATAATAACCATATGAACAAACCATTAGATTTCCTCGCCATCGGCGACATCACCACCGACGCATTCATCCGACTTAAAGACGCCCACGTAACGTGCAGCATAGACAAAGAAAACTGCGAACTGTGCATGCGGTTTGCTGACAAGATTCCTTATGAGTTTGTGGAGGTCGTCCGCGCGGTTGGAAATAGTCCAAATGCCGCTGTCTCGGCGGCGCGCTTAGGGCTCTCCTCCGGCCTCGTCTCGAATATGGGCGATGACGAAAACGGCCGTGAGTGTTTGGACGTGCTGAAAAAGGAAAAAGTAGATACGACCTACGTCACGACGCACAAAGGCGCAAAGACCAACTACCACTATGTGCTCTGGTTCGAGGCCGAACGCACCATCTTGGTAAAGCATGAAGAATATGCCTACAAGCTCCCGACGATAAAGTCCGCTCCGAAATGGATATACCTTTCATCGCTCGGAATCAATTCGGAAGCCTACCACTACGAGCTTGTAGAGTATCTCGACAAGCATCCTGAAATAGAGCTCACCTTCCAGCCCGGGACCTTCCAAATTAAATTGGGCAAAGAAAAACTGAAAAAGCTCTATGAGCGCACGAACCTATTTTTTTGCAATAAAGAGGAAGCGCAGAAAATCCTGGGAACTGAAGAATTGGAACCTAAAATTCTGCTCGAGCAATTGCACGCGCTTGGCCCAAAGATCCTTTGTATTACCGATGGCCCGAAAGGAGCCTATGCATATGACGGACAGACGAATGAGTATTGGTTCCAGGTTATGTATCCGGATCCGAAACCGCCAGTTTCCCGCACCGGCGCCGGCGACGCCTTCGCCTCGACCTTTACCTCTGCCATCATTTTGGGAAAGTCTGTGCAGGAAGCATTGCGGTGGGCACCCGTTAATTCCGCCTATGTGGTACAGCAAATTGGAGCCCAAAAAGGTTTACTCATCAAAGAGCAGTTGGAAGAATATCTCAAAAAAGCTCCCGACAACTACACGCCTCAAAAGATTTGATTAAAAAGAGAACTTCCCCTGGGAGAGGAAGTTCCTATGATCAAAAAATTGTGCTGCTTTTATGGGATGCTGACCTTGGCCCCAAGTCCGTAGGTCCCGAGCTGGACCTTCGGCGGAAGTGTCGCTGTCGGCGGTTCCCCGACCGAGTTAATGGCGTAGGTTTCGCCGACGATCGGAGGTGGCATTTTGCCACCGTGCAGATACGGGGTGAGGTCTTTCGGTGCCGGAATGGCATCGGCTCCTTTTTTGTTATCTATGGCCCACTGGTTCTTGGCACCTTCGATGATGCGCAATTTGTTAATGATGGAGCTAAGCTGCGCCTCTTTACGAGCCTTCGTGAAGCTCGGAATGGCGATGGAAGCGATGAGACCGACGATGGCGACGACGATCATAATTTCCACGATGGTGAAGCCTGACCGATTTATTCTGTTTTGCATTTTCTGCCTTTTGTGTTTGCTGAATTTTCTGCCAGCGACAAGACAACGGGAATCTTTCGTCCGGTTATCTTCGCACACCTTACACCACTTTACATCTCCTGTCAACCGTTGATACTTTTCTTCCTCCGCTTGACCTTCCTCGTGTAATTGAGCCATGCGGGACCGAGCGAAAGCACATCCTCGATTTCAGCTATTTTGAGTCGCGTAATCTTCAAAATTTCTTTGTAGCATGTTCGGCACACATGATGCTCTTTCGTTTCTCCACGTGAAGTAGGCGGGCTAAATAAAAGCCCGCCCAAATCTTTGAGTTCCTTTTTGCAAAAATCGCACGCGGGAGAAAGAGGCATGTGGTTTTTATCCGATGACACCTTCAAGAGCCTCGAATAACTCATTTTGTACCGACAGAGGTGGAACGGTCCTCCGCATCGGGTATATCTTTTGTAGGCTGCGAACTTTTCCGTAAAGCGTCGCGTACTGTTCTTCCGCGATACCTTGCAAATGCGCGGGCAGCAATTTCATTTGAATGATCGTGGAAATAGCGGTGAGATCGGTGATAAAACAGGCAAGCCAGTCATTATCGGTACGAGAGAACTCTCGCTTGACTCTCTCGCGCGAATTTTCTATCGTCCTTTTAATCGTAAGAACCGGATCGATTGCCTCTCGATCTTCGTTGTCCTCCAAAACTTCTGGGGTTTTCATAAGAATGTGTTACGAATGAATATCTTTTACCCTCGATACACTTTTATTTCTTCTTTCGATCCCAAACTTTTTTTACCGCTTCCTGGATATGCTTTTCACCCATGCCATACTCTTTTAGGAGTTCTTCGGGTTTTCCCGACTGGCCGAAACG
>CAZOIN010000086.1:0-6021 GCA_964579985.1 uncultured Candidatus Saccharibacteria bacterium | reverse complement strand
GCGCGCGAGCGTGGCACCTCCGTGTATCTCGTCGACCGGACGATCCCGATGCTTCCTCACGCACTCTCAAATGATCTCTGTTCGCTGAACCCAAACGTAGACCGGCTTGCCTTTTCCGCCGTTTTCGAGATGGATGATAGCGGTACCGTTTTTAACCGTTGGTTTGGCAAAAGTGTCATCCATTCACAGATGCGGTTCACCTACGAGTCGGCGCAAGAATCTATTGATAATGGAGGAACACTTACGGAAGAACTCCGAACGCTTAATGCGATCACGAAGAAACTTCGGGCCGAAAAAAGCAGACAGGGCGCGATCGACTTCGAGCAGGACGAGGTCGGTTTTGAACTCGATGAAAAGGGCCACCCCATCCGCGTCTTCAAAAAGAAGCGCCTCGATACGCACAAGCTTATCGAAGAATTCATGCTCCTCGCGAACCGCGAGGTCGCTCATTTCTTCTGGAAGGCCGCCTCAAAGTCCGGCGGCAAGCTTCAGTTTATTTACCGCACCCATGATGTACCTAACCGAGAAAAAGTGGAACAGCTCGGCATCTTCGTGCGAGCCCTCGGGCATGAACTTCCGATGCGGAAAGACGGAAGCGTAACCGGCAAAGACTTGCAGGCACTTTTTAACGCGATCGGCGGCCATGCCTCCGAATCGCTCATCAAGACCGCCGCGATACGAAGCATGGCGAAGGCGATTTACTCGACCGCGAACATCGGGCACTTCGGCCTCGCCTTTGAATACTACACGCACTTTACCTCGCCCATCCGCCGCTATCCCGACCTATTGGTACACCGCTCCCTCTTTGCAATCCTTGAGCGGCACAAAATTGATCCACAAAAACTCGCACAACTTGAGAAAATGGCCAAAGACGCCACGCAAAAGGAAATCGCTGCGGCGGAGGCGGAGCGCGAATCGATCAAGCTAAAACAGGTGGAATACATGGAAGAGAGGCTTGGCAAAGAATTTGCAGGCGTCATCTCCGGCGTTACTGAATGGGGTATTTATGTAGAAGAAAAAGAGACGCGCGCGGAAGGTATGGTAAAGCTCCGCGAGCTTCCCGGCGATTATTACGCGCTCGATGAAAAAAGTTACGCCGTCGTGGGAACCCGAACTAAAAAGAAATACTCGCTTGGCGACTCTGTCCGCTTCAGGGTGGTCAGCGCCGATGTGGAGCGGAAGACGCTTGATTATCGATTGGTGTAACAAACTGGGCGACGGAGGTGTTCCACATTCTAGCTATGATATATACACTCGACAGACTCTTTGATGGCTGGTCGAATGGTCCCGCCCCTAAATCGAAAGATGCTACCAGGCAAACGCCAAAGCGGAAAAAGCGAAGCATCGTGAAATTGGGAAAAGGGCTTTTAGACTAGTCGAAATTGGGTGCAGGCCGCGCGGGTATGCGTGGCTTTTCTTCACAAATTTTTTAGGCATAAATATTCAAGTATTTTGGATTACTTAATCTTGGAGTTAACGGATAAGAAATAAGTTGCAAAATAATAATCGGTAATAACAGACGAATATCTAAAAAGGAATAACTAAACCAAACTATTGTTGTTCCAATAACAAAAGATATGTGAATATAAAATGCCCAAACTTGATTTTTATTTATACCGAGCAATACGGGAATAGTTTCTATATTTCTTTTTTCATCATCAGAAGCATCTCTGAAATCTGCAATCAAATTACGGATAAAAATTAAAACAAAAACTAGAATTGCTATTTGTGAATTAAGTCCGAAAGCAATAATTCCATTTTGCGAGGCTCTCCAAAGAGGAGCTGAAGCTCCCCAAAATTTATTTTTCTTTTCGTTCGTGTAAAAATAAGAAAATAGTGCAAAACCTAAACAAATCCAAATAGGTAATAAAATTGGTGATAATAAAAAAGGTACTAACCATAAATATTGATTTACTTTTAATCTTGGCTCGTCCTTATGCCTGCTCTCAAAATAAAGCAGAAAACTTAACCACAAAAATCCAATACCAATTATTGCGTTTAAGTCTTTTGTTAAGGCGGTTGCTAAAATAATAATATCTAAAAAGGAGTAAAGCCTTAATTGTCCAAGATAATTTAAAATTGATTTATATTTCATAAATTTTATTTACTAAACGCTACACGCTAAACGCTCACTTGGCTACCGCCACCGCTTCGTCGAAAGCGATCGAGAGAAGCTTGGAGACGCCGCTTTTATCCATCGTCACACCGTAAATCACGCCCGCGCGGGACATGGTCTCGCGGTTATGGGTAATCAGAATAAGTTGTGAGTGCTGGGAAAGATTTTCCACCATATCGCCGTATTTTTTTGAGTTGGCCTCGTCGAGCGCGGCATCGGTCTCATCGAGAATAATGAATGGCGGCGGCTTGACTTGAGACATGGCGAAGAGAAGCGCAATCGAAGTAAGCGCACGCTCTCCTCCCGAAAGCATTATGAGCCCTTTGGTCTTTTTGCGCGGGAGATTGACCTCGATATCAATGCCTGTCTCTGTTTCCTCCTCTTCAGGCACCGAGGTTTCCTCCCCGCTCTCCATAAGGTCATCACTCTCACGCCTTGTGCGTCTTTCGGGCTTCATGATCGCGAGTTTTGCCGTGCCGCCTCCGAACATGAGTGCGAAGAATTTCTGGAACTCTCCGTTTATTTTATCGATGCCGCCGCGGAATTCTTCGTCAAGCCTTTGCTCAAGCTCGGCGATGAGCTGCTTTAAGGTCTCCGAGCTCTTTTCAAGATCGGACAGCTCTCTCGCCAAAAACTGATCGCGCTCGGTCGCCTCCTGAAATTCTTTAAGCACCTCTGCCCCGCTTCCGCCTCCGGCATCCTCGATGCGAATTTTGAGCTTCTCCACTCGGCGCCGGCGCTCTTCCTGCGTCGCGCGATCACCGCCTGCCAGCACCTCATGAGTGAGGACCTGCCCGCTTTCATCTTTGAGCTCCTGTTTTTCATACTTCAAGATCTCCCGACCGACCAGAAGCACTCCTTCGGTAAGCTCGCGCTTAAAATCACCTTCCAGATGTTCTGTCTCTGCCAAACGCACGCGCAGCGCATTTAGCTTGCCGTGAAGCTCGTTTTGACGCGCCATGATTCGGAACACTTCTTTCTCCGCATCTCGACTCGAATCTTTTTCCTGATCAATTTCCGCTCGAAGCGAACGCTCCTGAAGCTGCGCGGACACTTCGCCATCCTGAACCAAACGAAGCTTTTGCTCAAGGCTTTTTTTCTTCTCGACAAGTCCTTCGATTTCTTTCACCACGTCGTCAGTGCCTTGATCTTTTTTCCGCCGATGCCGCTCCAGAAATACATGCATGACCTCTTTGATCCGTCCTATTGTGGCAAGAAGAACACCGACGTCCCGCTCGTCTTCGAGGGTAGAAACCGCGTCTATCTGGCGCACCAATCCTTCAACCTCAGAAAGAGGAATCACAACGCTATCTTGCTGCTCTACCCCTTTTAGTTTCTGTAGGCGCTGCGCTCCCGCGATCTCCCCCTCAAGGCGTCCTAATTCGCGTGATAGTGCTTCCCGCTCATTCCGCAGACCACTGAGCTTCTGCTCAACCGCGATTATCGCCTTGGTTTGGGCATCGTTGCCGTGTGTCTTCTCTAAAACTTTCTTTGAATCGGCTAGCTTACGCTCGAGGCCCTCGAGCTCGGCCTTCGGCCCCCGTTCCTCCGCCGCGATCTGCTGTTTTGCAAAGGTGATATACGCGTGCTCGCGCTTCAGATATTCTCCGTAAAGTTCCTGCAATTCTTCTCTAAATTGTTTTGTCTTTTCGATTTTCTCAACCTGTTTTTTCAAAAACGAGATGTGCGGCGCGATCTCGCGGCGAAGGAGTCCTACCTGCTTCATATTCTCCTCGGTCTTTTCGAGCTTACGCTCCGACTCCTCACGTTTCCACTGATAGATCTTGAGGCCGAGCGCGTCTTCGATCATTTCGCGGCGCTCGCGCATGCTTGCGCTGAGGATCCGATCTGCCTCACCTTGCGAGATGATATGGTGCCCAGACGCACCGATATGCGCTCCTGAAAGAAGTTCGACAATATCGCGGAGACGCACCGGAGAGCCGTTCACGAGGTATTCGCTCGACGCGTCGCGATAGATAACGCGCTCGATCGTTACTTCATCGACATCCAGATTGAGAAGTCGTTTGCGATTATCGAATACGAGTTTGACGCCGGCCCTATTGGAGCGCCCCAACTCCGGCGAGCCGTTCCAAATCAGGTCCTCCGTGCGCTTACCGCGCATGCTTTTGATAGATTGCTCGCCCAGCACGAAGCGAAAGGCTTCGGTGGTGTTGGATTTGCCGCTGCCGTTTGGCCCTACGATCGCGGTGATCGGGGTATTGAAGGAAAGCTCGGTCTTCTTCGCAAATGATTTAAAACCGATGAGTTCGAGAGATTTGAGATACATGGAAGTGCGTGAAGTAGGAATTAAGAATTAGGAAGTATGAAGAAAAACCACAAAGCATGCATACGGCAAAGATGCCTTCATGATAGCATTTGGAAAGAAATAAAAAAATATGTATGTCTTTGCCTCACTATGCAGGAACTGCTATATTGTACGGATGCAGGAAAAATCCGACATAGGACATATCCGCCACACGCTTGCCCACCTCTTGGCGGAGGCGGTGCTTAAGCACTATCCGAAGGCACAGCTCACGCTGGGGCCCGCGATAGATAATGGCTTCTATTATGACGTAGACTTCGGAGCGGAAAAGATCACTGACGCAGACCTTCTTTCTCTAGAGAAGACTATGCGAAAGAACTTGCAACATTGGGAGATTTCTTCGGAAATTCCGGTTAAGGTCGATGAGGCTAAAACTATTTTTGCCGGCAATCCGTACAAACTTGAATTGATTGATGAAATAGAAAAACGTGGTGAGAAAGTAACTTTATACTATTCCGGTTCTAAGTCTGGTATCCCCTCTTCTCGCGATTCATTATTCATACTTCATAATTCATCCTTCATAGATTTGTGCCGCGGCGGACACAGCGAGCATCCATCAAAAGACATTGCGCCCGGTTCATGGAAACTCAAGCGCATTGCGGGAGCGTACTGGCGCGGCGATGAGAAAAATAAAATGCTTACCCGTATTTACGGCCTCGCCTTCTCCACCAAGGGCGAGCTCGAAAGTTATGAGGCGATGCGTATCGAGGCCGAAAAGCGCGACCACAAAAAACTCGGCAAGGAGCTCGACCTGTTTACCTTTTCCGACCTTGTTGGCGCGGGACTTCCCCTCTGGACCCCTAAAGGAACAATTCTGCGGAATATACTCGATGGTCTTGTGTGGAAACTTCGCAAGAAGGAAGGGTACCAGCAGGTGGATATTCCCCATATCACGAGAAGAGAACTCTACGAAAAAAGCGGGCACTGGCAGAAATTCGAAAATGAACTCTTTCGCATTACCACGCGTGAAAAGCATGAGTTCGCGTTGAAGCCGATGAACTGTCCGCATCACACCCAAATCTACGCGCGAAAAGCGTGGAGCTATCGCGAGCTTCCTCAACGCTATGCCTCAACAACCAAAGTCTACCGCGATGAGCAGACCGGCGAACTTTCCGGCCTCTCTCGGGTACGCGCGATCACGCAAGACGACGCTCACGTCTTTTGCAGACCGGATCAAACGAAATCCGAGATGGCGAAGATCTGGAATATCATCGAAACGTTCTATGGCGCAGTCGGCTTTACGCTTACCCCTCGTCTTTCGCTTCATGACCCTAAGGCTATGGAGAAGTACCTCGGCACTGAAATGGTTTGGGAAAAATCAGAAAATGAGCTTCGTGCACTCGTAAAAGAAAGAGGTGTGACAGCGATTGAGGCTGTCGGTGAAGCCGCTTTCTACGGACCAAAGGTGGATTTTATGGCCAAAGACTCAATCGGTCGCGAATGGCAGGTAGCCACCATTCAGCTCGATATGAACATGCCGGAGCGCTTCCTACTTGAGTACACCACCGAAAAAGGAGAAAAAGAAAAAGTGGTGATGATACACGCGGCCATCATGGGTTCAATCGAGCGCTATCTTTCAATT
>CAZOIN010000085.1:0-5062 GCA_964579985.1 uncultured Candidatus Saccharibacteria bacterium | reverse complement strand
ACGGCCGCGGCCATCACCTGTTTTTGGAATCCGACGTACATGCCGAAGACGGATGTGTCGCAGAAGCATCGTTTCAACATCATCGACACTCCTGGGCATATCGACTTTACCGTAGAGGTAAAACGCTCGCTTCGCGTGCTCGACGGAGCCGTAGTTGTTTTCGACGGCGTTGCTGGCGTAGAGCCGCAATCGGAAACCAACTGGCGTTACGCAGACGAAGGGGAAGTACCGCGCATCTGTTTCATCAACAAGCTCGACCGCATGGGCGCGTCTTTTGAGAAGTCCTACAAATCAATCTTGGAACGCCTCAATAAAAGCGCGGTTTGCATGCAGATCCCCATCGGTCTTGAAGAGCATTTTGAAGGCATTGTGGACCTCTTGAAAATGAAGGCCTACGATTTTCAAGGAGAGAAGGGAATTGATGTCATCGAAAAAGAAATTCCGGCAGACTATGTCGATGAGGCGAAGAAGTATCGGCACGAACTTGTTGAAAAAATTGTGGAGCAGGACGATGCTTTGATGAGTCAGTATCTCGATGGGAAAGAGATTCCAATTGCAACCCTAAAAGCCACGCTTCGCAAGGCGGTTATTGGGAATAAAATCTTCCCGGTCTTTACCGGTTCCGCGCTCAAGAACAAAGGCGTACAGCTGGTGCTCGATGCCGTTGTTGATTATCTCCCATCCCCGCTCGATATGCCGCCGACACGCGCTATAGAGGTGAAGAGCGGACTCCCCGTTCTGCGGCATCCTTCCGATGAAGAGCCGTTCTCGGCACTCGTATTCAAACTCCAGACTGACCCATTCGTGGGACAGCTTGCGTTCTTCCGCGTATATTCCGGAACGGTTGAAGCAGGTTCCTATGTCTACAATTCAACGACCGGAAGCCGTGAACGCCTTTCTCGTATCGTTCGCCTTCAGGCTGACAAGCGCGAAGAGGTGAAAAAAGTGTTTGCCGGAGAAATCGCCGCCGCTGTGGGCCTCAAGGAAGCCAGAACATCGCACACGCTCTGCGACGAAGCGAATCCGATCGTACTTGAAGCGATCAAGTTCGCCGATCCGGTCATTTCGCTCCGCATCGAACCGAAAACCAAGGCTGACCAGGAAAAGATGGGCTTCGCCTTAAAGCGCCTTGCCGATGAAGATCCGACTTTCAAAATTAAAAGCGATCAGGAAACCGGAGAGACGGTCATCATGGGTATGGGAGAGTTGCAACTCGAGATCATGGTGGATCGCATGAAGCGCGAATTCAGTGTCGAGGCGAACGTAGGGAAGCCCCAAGTAGCGTATCGCGAAACCATTCAAAGTGAAGCCGAAGCAGAGCACAAGTACATCCGTCAGACCGGAGGCCGCGGTCAATATGGACACGTCAAATTGACCGTGCGTCCCATGAAACCGGTTGATCCTGAAGCCAAAGTCAAGAAGAACGTCAAGCGCTACGATCACTTTGAATTCATTGATTCTGTTAAGGGAGGAGTCATTCCGATGGAATTTATTCCTGCCGTCGAAAAAGGAGTCAAGGAAGGTCTTGAGCGCGGTGTCGTCGCCGGTTTCCAGCTAGTCAATGTTTCTGTCGAGCTTACCTTCGGTTCCTACCATGATGTGGACTCGTCTGAAATCGCGTTCAAGATCGCCGGCTCGCAGGCGGTGCAAGATGCTGCCAAGCGCGCCCGTCCGGTCATTCTCGAACCGATTATGAAAGTGGAAGTAGTCACTCCGGATAAGTTTCTCGGCGACGTTACGGGTCATCTCGCCTCAAAACGAGGGCAGGTAGAGAATGTCAGCGAGCGGGGACTGAATAAAGTGGTGGACGCCAAGGTGCCGCTAGCCGAAATGTTCGGCTACATCACGACGCTTCGCTCGATGTCCGAAGGCCGCGCAAGCTTCACCATGGAATTTGACCATTACGAGGCTGTTCCACCGAACGTCGCGCAGACTATCATTGAATCTCGAAAGTAGTTTTTTAAAAAACCCGCTCCAGTTGGAATTGGGGCGGTTTTTTCGTGCAAGCTGGTATTTTCTGTGTTTGATTTTAGATTTGCTAACATTATCTCAATGAACAATGAAATGCCCAGCTTTGTGGTTGAACCGGAACAGGAAACTCCGCTACCTGCTGAAAGTGAGGAAAAGAATAAGTATTTTGAGGACAATATCGGTTGCGCGGTATCTGAAGAAGAGGCCTTAAAGCTTGCGGAGGAAAGACTCGCCCCATTTTTTCTTGAGCAAACGAAGATTCCTGTTGATAAAATTGAAGAGTTTGAAAAAGTCTATCAAGAATATCTCAAGGTCTTTGGAAGCAGTCCGTACCCTCACGGAACTTCTGATGCAGTGGCATATGAATCGTATCAAAATCTTAGGAACGCAGACCTCAGAGTCAAGACGATGTTGCGTCGTTCATACGGGTGGCAGGAGGTGGAGCCGAAGCGTTATCCGAAGAACTTATGCGTTCTTTGATGGCTGAAAGAGAGCAGATTAGTCGTCTGTTAAATCAGCCGGAAGTGAAAAGAAAGATTGACGGAGTTTTTCAGGAGATGAACACTCTTTTCCATGAGTGTGGGGTTACTCCATCTCGTTCCAAACTTCCCGCCACTCAATTTCTGGCGAAGTTCGAGCGCATGTTTTTAGAATCAAAAAGAGGTTTTAAACCCGGCATAGCCCTAGGAAAAGGTGAATTTGATCCAGAACTTGATATCGCTACCGTCCAACTTGACCCTGCGCGAGAGATCCGTATTTCTGATTTGGAGATAGTGATTGCCGCACATGAAAATTTTCATGGACTTTCTTTTTCTAAAGTTTGTGGCGAGGGGGGGGAGGGGAGATAAGAAGGGAAAGTTTGATCGAAGTGGCAACATTAAAACGGGATTCTTCACCAAATCAAAAAATAATCCGCGCCGTGCGTTTGCCTTACTCGGTTTAAACGAAGGCGCCACAGAACTATTTGCCAGAGTTGCCTCTGCAAAGGCAGGCTTGGAGGTTATTGGTGCAGGTTCTTACAACAGTTTCGTGAAAGACACACTGGCCCTTGTTCAGCTACTGAATGATATGCCGATAGATGCCACTCCGTACAAAGATATTCCGTATCCCATTTTGGCGAATCTCCTGAAACAGTATGGGTCAGAAACTGGAACGTTGGCCTTGGGCAGGGAATTGGAGGAGAAAATTGGGCCGAAGGGACTTGTTATGTTCGCCATCTGTTCAGGTGAGGAAAAAGGCACCTTTTTCGCCTTTGCGCGTTCGCTTCAAACTTTGCGTAAAGGTGGGGTACCTGAAGAGGTTGTGATTGACCCCGATGATTTGCTGCGTTACCGAGTAACGTTTGATGAGTTGAGAAAACAGTACCCGTTTTTAACTGCAAAAGAAAAAGAGGTAGGATAAAAAGACTTCCTCGGTCGGCATCCTACGATGATTTGCGCATTTTTGCCCTTTCTGCTACCATAATTCGACATGTTTTGCCCCTAACGGGGCTTTGTTTAGCACATTTTATTAGTTTAATTATTTTTTTATGGTAGAGGAATTTAAGAGAGACAGACCGCACGTCAACGTCGGTACCATCGGTCACGTTGACCACGGCAAGACCACCCTCACCGCGGCTATCACCGCGGTGCAGGCAAAAAAAGGATTTTCAAAGTCGATCTCCTATGACCAGGTAGCTAAGGCTTCCGAGAAGGAAGGCCGCCGCGATCCGTCAAAGATCATTACCATTGCGATTTCGCACGTCGAATACTCGACTGAGAAGCGTCATTACGCGCACGTTGACTGTCCCGGACACGCCGACTATGTAAAGAACATGATTACCGGTGCCGCTCAAATGGACGGCGCGGTCCTTGTCGTGTCCGCCGTTGACGGTCCTATGCCCCAGACGCGAGAACACATTCTCCTTGCCAAACAAGTCGGCGTACCGAAGATCGTCGTGTTCCTCAACAAAGTTGATCTCGTGCAGGACAAAGACCTCCTCGACCTCGTTGAAGAAGAGGTCCGTGAGCTCCTCACTAAATACGGTTTTGACGGCAAAGAAGCTCCGATCATCAGAGGCTCCGCCCTCAAAGCACTTGAAGGTGACGCGGCAGGCGTAAAGAGCATCGAGGCGCTCCTTATGGCACTCGACTCGTACATTCCGATTCCGACGCGCGAAATAGACAAGCCGTTCCTCATGCCGATCGAAGATATCTTCTCGATCGAAGGACGCGGCACCGTGGTTACCGGCCGCATCGAGCGCGGTAAAGTGAAAGTAGGCGAAGACGTCGAGATCATCGGCCTCAAGCCGACGAGCAAGACGACCGTGACCGGTATCGAAATGTTCAACAAGAATCTCCAGGAGGGTATGGCTGGCGACAATGCTGGCGTACTCTTGCGAGGCACTAAGAAAGAGGACGTGCATCGCGGCCAAGTTATCGCGAAGCCGGGCACCACCCTACCTCACACAGATTTCGAAGCGGAAGTGTACATTTTGAAAAAGGAGGAAGGAGGTCGACACACGCCATTCTTCGCCGGGTATAAGCCGCAATTCTATATTCGCACGACCGACGTAACCGGTGAAGTTACTCTTCCGGAAAAAACCGAAATGGTCATGCCGGGCGATACGATTCAGTTCAAGGTAAAACTCGTCGCGCCCGTCGCGCTCGAAGAGAAAATGCGTTTTGCTATCCGCGAGGGAGGTAAGACCGTAGGAGCGGGAGTAGTGACAAAGATAGTCGCCTAAAACGCAAAACGTGTAACGTATAGCGAAAGACCAAAAGATTTCTAATCTTTCATGCTATATGCTATATGCTATATGCTATATGCTACACACCATGTCAGCCAAATCCACAACTGAAAAAGTAGCAAAAACAAAAACACCGACTAAACGAGCGCCTCGTGTTAAAAAAGCCACGAAGCCTGAAGTCGTCCCCAAGTTGCGCATCCGAGTTCGTGCCTATGAGCACAAGATTCTAGACTCTTCCATCAAACAGATTCTTGATGTCGCGCTTCGGTTTGACGCAGTGATTGAAGGTCCGATTCCGCTTCCGACAGAGATCAAGAAATACACGGTCAACCGTTCATCTTTCGTCTATAAAAACTCGCGAGA
>CAZOIN010000084.1:0-4181 GCA_964579985.1 uncultured Candidatus Saccharibacteria bacterium | reverse complement strand
TACGCGGGTAAATATCGAAGGTGCATCCTGGGGAATACCGGCGGAGGGCGTGATACCTGGAAACGCCCGGTGATGGCGGGGATTGCGGAAAGATATTGCGATGAGATTATTCTCACCAACGAAGACCCCTACGATGAAGACCCTGAAAAGATTGTGAGAGAAATGGCGGCCGGCATGAAAAGCAAAGAGCCGCTCTTCATTCTTGACCGTCGCACGGCTATTAAGGAAGCTCTGCAACGATCGAGTAAGGGCGATGTCGTGCTCACCACCGGCAAAGGCACCGATCCCTACATCATGGGTCCGAACGACACCAAGGAGCTGTGGGATGATGCCAGCGTTGTGAAAGAAGAATTGCAAAAGATTCTTTTACAACGGAAGCCATAATCAGGAAGCTTTAATCCTTAACGTTAAGGATTAAGGATTTTAGATTAGCACGCTTCTTAGCGTCCGTATTTCTCATTGAGTTTTTGCCTCGTGAGCTCTCCCACCGTGCCTGAAGCCGGAAGGCCGTATTTTTCTTGAAAACTCTTTACCGCGCGAGCAGTACACGGACCGAAGTTTCCGGTCAGCGGACAATCGCGCTTGCTCTCCCCTTCGGGAGGATAGAGATTTTCAAAGAGGAGAGCTACTTGGAGCGAGAGCACGCCTGGGTGACTCCCCGCGCCTTGGACAAGAGGTTTTGTCCACACATGGGGAAGCAGCGTCGTCTGATAGGTTTGAAATACCTCCCCGTACTTTCCGAAGAAACGATTCAACCCTTGATAGGTTTGAAAGGCGAGCTCTTTCATCATTACTTCGCGAACGTCATCGTCCAGGAATTTCTGTTCGTAAATATATCCATATTCGATAAGCACGCTCGCGGGATCAACCGTATTGTACGCGCCGAGAGCGATAAGCTCCTGATCTTCCACGATACCGCCATTTTCCATCGGTAGGTTGCTTTCGGAGTAAAATCTGGAGAATTGCTTAAAGAGAGACTCGGCGAGTGAGTGGCTTGCGCGGGCGTTCGAGAATAGAGGGTCGGACACGTAGAGGGAAAATCCATTGTACCGGCCGGGACGCTCATTGCGCCGACCCGGATAATCATTGAAGTGGAGATGGAGCACGATATCCACCTGATGCTCATTTGCCCATTTGTTGACCGCGTACAGTTTCTCCGCGACTTTCGTGGGCGCGACATTGTGTGTTACGCCCGTGCTCGTATGCACACGCCCAGCCCGTACGAGATCGCGCATGATCGTCTTCTTGTCAGCGATGAACGCCTGTACATTGTTTCTTTCTTGTTCAAGATACTCCTGAAACCCCTTTGCATATCCCGTCCGGGCGCGGATAAGTATCGGCTGATACAGAGGATCGGCCGAAAGGAGGCGAGTGAGCTCTTCTCCCAAAAGCGCAGTCATATCCGCTTCGCGCACTCCGTGGAATTCGGTCCCCCAGGCTTCATCGTCGTGTCCCGGAACGATGAGTACGCGCACCTTTTCACCGCCAGTAGCCGCGGCGGCATATCGCTCTTTGAGCGCCTCTGGTGTAGTGCTCTCCATGAAAAAGACGCCGCCAACCAGAGTGCCTACGTCAGTAAAAGAGAGAAGGGGTGATCGTGCCACACACAAAGCGACGACAACGACACTGCCACATACCGAAAAAACGAATAGCAAAAAAACGCGCTTCACACATAAAGTATAACGTATAACATGAAGCGTGTAACGAAGAGGGCGATTCGCCACATCACCTTAGACGCTTACGTTGCAAGCTACACGATTCGCGTTACACTATTTGTATGGAAGACATGAAATGGTTTATCGCTTTTTTAGTGATCATGGGAGCGGTGTGGCTAGGTGGCAAAAGTAGGGACGCGGCGCGTCTTGCTCCAATGGCTACGACGACTCCAGTGTCACAAACAAATTCGTCTCCTTCAAAAGGCACGGCAAAACAAAACGGCTTGCCAACAGGAGGGACGGCTCCGAGAGTCACTCCGGGAAATGTCATTTCAGAAAGCACCTTGCCGGAACCTGAGGTTGATTCGAACTTATCTTACTGGTATGGCAAGGTGAGTATCAGCTCCGTGAGCCGAAACAGCGTGGCCAATCGAGAATATATAACTCTCCGCGCCTCCTCCCAAAACAGAGAGGAGGTCGTACTTACCGGACTCACTCTTAAAAGTAGTGTGAGCCTCATTGGTCAGGAAATCCCTACGGCATGGAGGCTTCCCTTTCCAACGAATGTCGGAAGCGGAGAGATCGTAACGCTTCGTCCGGGAGAGATGGCTTATATCATCTCGGGGCATTCGCCGAATGGGCAGTCGTTCCAGCTCAACAAATGCACGGGGTATTTTGAACAGGGAATGAATTTTGTACCGTCCCTTCCCTTGAGATGCCCTTACCCAACGGACGACCCGCTTCCGATGGCCCCAAATACGCTGAGCGACACCTGCTACCGCTATCTGGAGAAATTGGGACGCTGCATGGTTCCTCCTTCCTTAATTCCAACCAATCTTTTGGCGGACGGGAGTTGCCAAGCACATATTTTTAGCAAGATTAGTTACAACCAGTGTGTGACGTATTATAGAGACGACCCAGATTTTTTTCAGGGAGATTGGCATATCTATTTGGGGAGAAATACGCGTCTTTGGAGAGATACCCGCGAAATGATCGAACTACTCGACGGAGACGGAAGACTCATCGACTCGCGAAGCTACTAGCCACGAACGTACTAGGCCAGCGACGAACTGCTATCTCCTATCAAAAAGGCGAAACAACACGATCCCCGCCGCCACCGAAACATTCAAAGACTCTTTGCGGCCGCGCATGGGTATCTCAGCAATCACGTCGCAAAGTTTCAGCACGTCCTTGGATATGCCTCCCACCTCATTTCCGACAATGAGCGCCGCCAGTGTCCGCGCCTTTACCCCCGCACCAAACAAATGTTTGGTGCGTGGGTTTACTTTTTTGTAATCGATGGCGTTGGTATCCTGTTCGATTGCGATAATTTTTACTCCGGACACTTTTAGCTCCTTCAGAAGCGTGCGAATGCTCTTTCGCGCTTCCCACGGTATGCTTTTTTCCGCGCCGAGCGAGACTTTTGAAAAATCCTTGCGAACTCGGCCAAATCGATCTACAGGCATCGGTGTGTAGCCGGTAAGGTATACCATTGTTATTGCTACCGCGTCCGCAGTTCGAAATATGGAACCGACGTTGTATACGCTTCGGATATTGTGAAGTATTAGAAATATTTCCCGCATACCAATATACAAATGATACTAATCATAACGAATGAATACGAATTTTCGAAGTGACTCATTTGTATTCATTCATGAGACTTTTATTCGTATATGAGTATGATATGCTATTCACATGCTTAATCCATTTCCTGATCTCCTTTATTTAGGTTTCTTCGCGCCGTTCCTGCTCCGTCTTGCCCTTGGAGTTGTCTTTCTTGACTTCGGCCGCCACACGCTTGGCAAAGGAAAAGCCCAACATGGAGCCCTGTTCGAAGCGCTTGGCCTTAAGCAGGGTGCGCACTACGCCACGACGCTCGGCACAGTTGAAATTATTATTGCTATAATGTTCCTTTTTGGCCTCTACGTTCAGATTGCCGCGCTCGTCGCGCTCGTGCTTTCTCTCGCAGCCTATTATCTCAAAGGCAAACATGGAGCGCACATCGAGCATCGTCGGCATTTGTTTTTCCTCACCGCCGTCATCGCGATCTCGCTCCTTCTTTCTGGCGCGGGCGCCATCGCCTTCGACCTGCCGCTCTGATTTCAAAATCCGGTGGGAGTATGGTATAAAACAGTGGCCCCTAAACCAGTTTGAGTACAAACTGGTCGGGCGATCATTCGTTCCGAATGATTTAGCCGCCCATAGCTCAATGGTAGAGCAGTTGCCTTTTAAGCAATTGATTTTGGTTCGATTCCAAGTGGGCGGATATTCGTTGTTGGATACGGAATAATTATCGTATGAGTAAGTCCACATTCAAAGAATGTTGGATGCATGCGGGTCGCGCTTGCGTTTCCGATCTCAAGAGGTAAGATAGGGTTTGAACACTCAAAACCCCTAACAGAAAGATCTTTATATGATTCTGCGCGGAACGAACTTCGGACCCGTGCTTCAAGCGTCGGGTGCAACTAACTTTCATGGACAAGGCTACTGGTACCACTTCCCACTCCATTTCTTCGGTCTCGACTT
>CAZOIN010000083.1:0-4905 GCA_964579985.1 uncultured Candidatus Saccharibacteria bacterium | reverse complement strand
ATGGAAAATCCCGAAGAATTGACGGCACAGCGGATCCGCGCGGCGCGGGCACACGTACTCAAAAAAGTGAAAGTGGATTTAGGTTCGATGCTTCGCGGACAGTATGTCGGCTACCAGAAAGAAGCGGGAGTAGCAACGAGTTCAACCACCGAGACGTATTTCAAAGTGCAGGCGGCAATAGAAAATAGCCGCTGGCGCGGCGTGCCATTTTTCCTTGAAAGCGGCAAAGCGCTAAGCGAGGGAAAGGTTTCTATTTCCGTTTTTTTCAAACCGACTCCGTGCCTATGTCCCGATAGCCACAAAAACGCGCATCAGAATGTGCTCACCTTCGGCCTCTTTCCCAAAGAAGAAATATCGGTGCTGTTTTGGGCAAAAAAGCCTGGATTTGATTTTCAGTTGGAACAAAAACGTCTTTCATTCTCATTCTCCGAAGACGCACTGCTTCGCCAGGTACCGAACGCGTACGAGCGGGTGCTTCTCGACGCCGTGCGTGGCGACCAGACGCTTTTTGCTTCTACGGAAGAGGTGAAAGCGCAATGGAAAATCATCACGCCGATTTTGAAAAAATGGGAAAAACTGCCATTACATTCGTACCCCAAAGGTAGCGCTGGTCCCTCAATCGCAACATCCAAGAAATGACAGAGCAACTCCCAAAAACAAGCGAAACAATACTTTCTCCTGAACAGCAGGAGCGAGTAAAATTGACTATCTGCCGTTTTTTCGAGGAGAAACTTGCAAGACTTATGGTCGGAGCGGCGAATGATACCACCAAGCAACTCGCGTACGTCCAGCGTTTCTACGAGCTTTGCACCAATCAGAATCGTCCGTGGACGCAACAAAAAGAATTCTCACTTTCAATTCAAGGAATGTCTGGTCCGCTCCGTATCCGGTTTGACCAACATTCGTGCTATAGCAGGGAATTCCAGCAGATGGATGTTAACATTGGTCCGTTATTGAACGCACGAACTGTAACGGAATTGGAAAATGCAATGTATTTGGTCTTAGAAGATATCTACCACGAGACAGAACATATCTTTACCCCAGGTGCGTCTCAAGATTACGGCATTGAAGTGGAGAATGCGGAAGAATGGATTAAGTATGCCAGTCATCCAGGGGAAATTAACGCCTTTGCCAGACAGTTTGCATTTCGATACTATCAAGAATACACCGATGAACCTTTTTTACTAGAAAAAATGCAAACACTTGCTTCACGTCTTAAAGCTGAAAACCCCAACCATATTCAGTTCTTTACATACTTCATCGCATTTGCGAATCCCTCACTACAGGAAAAGTATCGCCCCATTGCAAATCTTGCGGATATACACACCTCAATTACTAAAGAAACCGACCTCCATCTTAAAAAGCTTAAACGTGAGATATGAAAAAAGATTTTGAAGAATGGCATAACCAAAAAGCTCGTATCCATGAGAGCAAAAAGCGACCTGGTTTTCACGAGCGTGAAATTTGGTGGTGCGCACTCGGCGTCAATGTCGGGTTTGAGCAAGATGGAGGCGGAAAAGATTTTCTGCGACCTGTTTTCGATATCATTCAGTTTGAAGATGGACAAGAAGTGAAAAGGACTTTAAGTACCGCAATCTTATCGCAAGTCCGTCTGATTGACGCTTCACGACTAAGTCATAAGTTTGGTGACATCGTGAGTGTTGACTTTGAAGCCCTAACGAAAAAGTTCAAGGCGCTTTTGCCTTGAACTTTTTCTTTTTACCTCTGTCTTGCGACAGAGTCGGGCCGAAGCCGTTTGTAGTAGAATAGTAATCTATATGAATAAAAAAGTCAAACAGGAAATAGGATACATAGGTCTCGGAAAAATGGGACTCGCGCAGGTGAAGCGGCTTTGCGAAAAAGGCTACAAAGTAGTCGCGTATAACCGGAGCGAGGAACCGCGCATTGAGGCCAAAGAGGCTGGGGCGGAAGTTGTCGGAGCCATTGCACGGGCCGCCGAAAATCTTACGACACCTCGCGTTATTTGGCTTATGGTGCCGCACGCGGCGGTGGATGAGGTGTTTGCAGAGCTTGTCCCGAATCTTTCAAAGGGCGATACGGTGATTGACGGAGGCAATTCGTTCTATAAAGACTCAATGCGCCGAGCACAAGAGCTCTCGAGAAAAGGGGTCAATTTTCTCGATTGCGGGACTTCAGGCGGCCCAAGTGGCGCGCGAAACGGGGCTTGCCTTATGATAGGCGGAGAGAAAAAAGTATTTGAAAAGTACGAAAGACTGTTCAAAGACCTCGCCGCCTCTTATTCTCCCTTTGTAAAAGGGAGGGGACCGCTTGCGGTGAGGGATTTAAATCCTCCGTCCTCGAAGATTCGGACACCTCCTTTAGGAAAGGAGGAATTACCGCAGTGGAGTTACGCGTATATGGGCAAAGCCGGAGCGGGACATTTCGTCAAAATGGTGCACAATGGCATCGAGTACGGCATGATGCAGGCGATTGGCGAAGGCTTCGAAGTATTGAAGCGCTCAAAGTTCAAGTTACCACTTCGGAAGATCGCGAACCTATACAACAAAGGGAGCGTTATCGAATCAAGGCTCGTCGGTTGGCTTGCACAGGCATTCAAAGAGCATGACGAAGGGCTTTCCGGTATCTCTGGAGAAGTGGCTTATAGTGGCGAAGGACTCTGGACAGTGCAGACGGCTCAAGAGCTAAAGGTGCCAGTTAAAGTTATTAAAGATTCTCTGGATTTTCGTGTTAGATCAAAAGGTCATCCTAAGTTTACGGGACAGGTGGTGTCGGCTTTGCGGAATCAGTTTGGGGGACACAGCGTCAAAAAAGATTAGGAAATCTTTTTTGACGAATTTCCCATTATCAATTTCCCAGCTTGTGCCGAGGCTTCGGTGGGCAGGCAATTTACAAATCCAGAATAACAAGCAAAGCTCGCTACGGACAGGCACATCGCAAGTCACCATATTCAAACTAAAAAATTCAATCGATCAAATTTGACAATTGGCATCTATTAGTAGTATTATCTTTTTGGTACTTTGGAATATTTCCAGGATTTGCCACAGCAGAAAGCGGCTTAATCAGGCCCTTTTCTGCTGTGGCGGACCTTTGTGGCGAGCCAATACGGCAACGGAAACAGAACAAATAAAGAAAAGAAAGGTGTGTTCGTATGCATACGAGTACGTCTGTGTCGGAATTCGGTAAAGATCACGGTCTCATCCACGAAGCTGTGGTGACTGGAAGGAAAGTTGGTGCGGGAGCGATTTTTTGGTCGCGGCTTGCCCACGATAAAAAACTTTTTCGTCGGGTCGTGAAGGAGGTTGTCCAAATGATGGTCGTGGCAACACGTCCGTTTGACCCGGTGAAGTTCATTGGTGAGAAGTGGTCCATCATTGCCAAGGAGTGTGACGAGCGCTCGGCGGCTCTCACCGAGGCCGATTTCTCTGGGGGGGTGGCTTTTGAGACTTGCTTGAAGGAGAAGGAGGGTGAGACCTTCATCACAGGTGAGGAAAAACTCATCCGTCTCAAAGCGAGCGGAAAGATTCGCCTCGGCACCTCGGTCTTCGCGGGGCTTTGGGCGGATTATCAGACACGCAAAGAGAACAGCGTGCTTGAGCGTCTCTATGGGGAGCAAGGTACCACCTATCTTGATTTCTTTGGAGACGTTCTGCTTGGCCCGGACGGCTGCCGCGACGTGCTCTACCTCTACCGCGGCGGTGATGGCGGGTGGGACTGGGACTGCCGCTGGCTTGAGAGCGGCTGGGATGCCTATCGCCGCTCTGCCTCTCTCGCAAGTTAAACTTTGATCTTGAGTTTGAGACCTTTTGAACTTGAGACCTTAGACCTTCCCCGATTTTGTCAGTGATGACAAGGTCGGGGATTTTTGTTATCATATCAATGATAGTAGGCGAGTATAAGCAAGGGTTTACGGATTTTTGCCGCCGAATTCAGTATCCATACGCTGAGAGCGTTTGTGATTACGGTCTCAAACGGAGGGTGTATGCAGACACTTCATAAAAAATGAAGATACTTGGTATGAAGCGCTAGGGCATTAACCCAGTAGGTCATTCTACTGAATGAGATGCCGAATAAGATACAACCTTGAGAGTATTCAAAAGGTGGTGGTATGGATGGTGCTTCATACGATTCTGCTTGACCCGAACGGCTACCGCGACGTGCTCTACCTCTACCGCAACGATGATGGCAGGTGGAACTGGAACTACAACTGGCTTGAGAACGACTGGAATGCCAATCACCGCTCTACCTCTCTCGCAACTCACTTCATTTCTCCGCTGATTTCTTGTCGGCGGAGTTTTGTTTTAGAAGCTGATTATGCCACCCACCGAACATGCGTCCTGCTTCCGCAAGTGGTAGAGATAGCGCGGCGTACTTTTTGGTATCAAGTGATTTTATTTCCCACGCAATCTGCAGGAACACCTTACCGGTATCCAGTTTAACCATTGCCTTATGCACGAACGGCCGCTTTTGTTCTCTCGAGAGGAACGTTGCTGTTACTGCGTATTCTATACTCTCAATGAAAAGTGTATCTATTTTTTCTCCGAGCGTGTATTTTGTTTCTTTTGGAAAGAGTTCTCGGTATTCCACCCAAAGCTTATACGCGGTGATGAGCGCGATTACCACTGGCAAAATTGTCTGGGGGGTATGCTTTTGGGAATGGGGAGAATTGTGTTCACTCATAAATACGAAGATGTTATTTCTGTAGAGAATTTACTTCTCGCCTGGCGCGAGTTTGCGAAAGGGAAACGCAACAAGTCCGGTGTACAGCTTTTCCAGCTTCGATTAATCTCCCCGCAGAATTCCCCGACAGCTCTGCTGCGGGGATGAATGCGGAGAGAGGGGAAGGGGGTCGGGGAAACGGGAGTTTCCCCGTGGCGGAAAGCAGCGAGTCCGCGAGCGTTGAAAACCGAGGGGTTTTCAAAATAA
>CAZOIN010000082.1:0-12675 GCA_964579985.1 uncultured Candidatus Saccharibacteria bacterium | reverse complement strand
ATTGCTATTTGGGTAATCATATCTCGGAAGCGTATCACGCGCTCCCAAGTACTAATCCAGCCTTTGGTGCCTTTAAATCTGTTGAATATTCGCATCTCCTTTGGGTTTCAAGGAGTGCAATATGTATGTGGCCTTATGCACGTTCATTGTTTTCTCTTTTCACATACACTGGAGCGTCTGCGACATTTTGCCACGCTCGAGTGTTATAATCTGCGTCTTCCCTAACAGCTAAGAGCTATAAGCTAACAGCTTCTTCATATGTGCGGCATCATTGGATATGTAGGAAAAAGAGAAGCCTTGCCCATCATCTTGGATGGGCTCCATCGACTTGAATACCGCGGATACGATAGCGCGGGAGTCGCGATCCATGGCGGTAAGATGATAAAGACCGCCCGAGCGGTCGGTAAGGTCGCCATGCTTGCAGGTGTGTGCGGGGGAAAGACGCTTGAGGGTATGGCAGGCATTGGCCATACGCGCTGGGCTACCCACGGAAAACCGTCGGAAAAGAATACGCACCCGCACACCGATTGTACCAAGTCTTTTTTTATCGTGCACAACGGCATCATCGAAAACCACAGTGAACTTCGGGAAGAGCTCAAAAAGCAAAAACATGTGTTCAAATCTGAAACCGATTCGGAGGTGATCGCCCACTTAATTGAAGAAGCGTACGCCCTATCGCACAGCCTCGAGCAAGCTGTGCAGTCGGCGTTGCAGAAAATCCGCGGCACCTACGGACTCGCCGTCGTTTCAAGTTATGAACCGGAAAAGATCATTGCCGCCCGCATGGGAGCTCCGATCGTCATCGGGCTGGGAGAGGGAGAGAACTTCGTCGCCTCCGACGCCGCTCCCTTGCTTCCGTACACCCGCACGGTGCTCTACCTTGAAGACGGAGAGATGGCCGTCGTGACCCCAAAGACGTATGCGGTTTTCACGCGTGACAACAAAGCGGTAAATCGAAGCGTCGAGACCGTCGAGTGGTCCGCGGACAAAATGCAAAAGGAGGGATTCGCACATTTTACGCTGAAAGAAATCAGAGAGGCGCCAGATGTCATTAAAAATACGCTTCGCGGGCGATTGATTACCGAAGACGGGCTGGCAAAGCTTGGGGGGCTCCAGAGTATCGCCCACAAACTCCGTGCCGCAAAACGCATTATCATCGTGGCGTGTGGCACCGCCTTTCATGCTGCGAGGGTCGGCGAATATATGATCGAAGAGTACACGGGACTGCCGGTGGAGGTGGAGTTCGCTTCGGAATTCAGGTACCGGAAACCCGTTCTGGACAGCGAAACCGTCGTGATCGCCGTCTCGCAGTCGGGCGAAACGGCCGATACGCTCGAAGCGATACGCGAGGCGAAGCGAAAGGGCGCGACCACGCTCGGCATCGTGAACGTCGTCGGCTCTACCATCGCACGCGAGACCGACGCTGGCGTCTACAATCATGCCGGCCCCGAGGTGAGCGTCCTTTCGACCAAGGCATACATTTCACAGCTCGTCGTGTTCGCACTGCTGACACTCGATCTCGGAAGAGGGCGGCAGATGTCTCTTTCCGTCGGCAAGCGAATAGCAAAAGAGCTCCAAGCGCTCCCTAAAAAAATCGAAAAGATATTCGAACAGGAAAGAGAGATCAAAAAGCTCGCGAAGAAATATGCAGCGTATGAGCATATGCTCTACCTCGGTCGTAAATATAATTTCGCGACGGCTTTCGAAGGCGCGCTCAAAGTGAAGGAGGCATCCTACATCCACGCCGAAGGGTGCGGTTCGGGAGAGATGAAACATGGCTATATCGCGATGATAGACAAGGACTTTCCGACGGTGGCCATAACGCTGCAGGACAGCGTCTATGATAAGATGCTGTCAAATACACAGGAGATTAAAGCGCGAAGCGGCCGAGTGCTTGCGATAGCAACTGAGGGAGACAAAAAAATCGCAAAGCTCGCGGATGACGTGGTATTCATTCCCAAAACGCTCGAGATGCTCTCCCCCATTCTCGCCGTGATCCCGCTGCAGCTCTTCGCCTACTACCTTACGCTCGAACGGAAACTCGATCCGGACCGGCCTAGAAACTTGGCAAAAAGCGTAACCGTTGAATAGCTGATAAGTTAGAAAGCTCAAATTATGCGCGCACTCGTATTCGACACAACTTTAGGAAGCTGGGACAACACTCGCGGTTTCGAACTGACAGACGTCCCGGAACCCGTGCTTGATGAAAAGAAAAATCCCGCCGATGCAAACGCGGTGATCATGAAGGTGCACTACGCGGGTATCTGCGGGACCGACCGCGGCATCTGGAACCGAGCTGCCTTCAAGGATCATATCCTCGGAAGCATTGCGGCCGAAAAGAAAGATCGTCGCATCTTGGGACATGAATTCTTCGGCGAGATCGTAGCCCTCGGGAGCAAGGCTTCTACGATCGCCCCGATTCCACTCGCTGTGGAAGATTTTGTCGCTCCTGAATCGCATGTGGTCTGCAACAAATGTTTCCAATGCCTTCGAGGCGAAAAGCATGTGTGTACCAACGAGAAAATTCTTGGCATCTCGCACGATGGCGGTTTTGCCGAGTTTGTAAAACTTCCCGCACATATCGTCTGGAAGACCGACACAAAGGCAATCAGGCCCGAACTTGGCGCCATGCAGGAGCCATTCGGCAATGCCGTGCATGCCGCCACCAAAGTGCCACTCAAAGGAAAAACCATAGCCGTTTTCGGTCTCGGTCCCATCGGCCTCTTTCTCACGCTCGTCGCGCGCGGCCTCGGTGCCTCGACAATCATCGGCGTGGAACCGAACCCTATCTCGCAGGAGATGGCAAAACGCCTCGGCATTGATTATGTGATAACTTTGCCGGTGCGGGACAAAAGCGTGCCGGCGCATCATCGCGATGAGACAGTTATCAAACAGATCGAAGATCTTACGGGAGGACTTGGCGTTGACGTGTCATTCGAAATGGCCGGATTCAACTCTTCGTTCAACAACGCAATCTTCGCGACGCGACGCGGCGGCGATATGATCGCCTTCGGCATCAAGACGGGTGACTTCGTGCTCGAAGACTACAATCGATTCGTCGTCCGTGGGCTCACGGTACATGCGGTCATCGGGAGGCGCCTTCCCGAAACCTGGGAGATGACGCAAAAACTCTTTGCCGATTCAAAAAACAAGATTCAGGAAAATATCTGGAATGTAATTCTTAACCAGGGCAAAGGAACTATTTTGCCGCTGCGCGAGTATACTAAAGTGCGATTCGAGGAAATGATGGCGAAGCACCCCAAACTCCTGATTGAGATTTAGAAATCAGGAGAAAGCACGAAGCACAGTGTACAAAAAGCCAAACTGGAAATGATTGATTCTTTGTGTTTTGAATAGTTTGTGTTTTGTTTGGACTTTGGATACTGTGTTTTGTGCAGTTTAATTACCCAACTATGTTTTCACCTAATCTAAAAGCAGAGATTGAGAAGGAGCTCCAAGCCATGCGTGAAGGTGGCCTGTTTAAGGTTGAGAAAACGATCGAGGGTCACCCCGGCACCGAAATCACCGTAGACGGCAAAAAGCTTATCAATCTGTGCTCCAACAACTACCTCGGGACGTCGCAACAGAAAGGAGTTATCGCGGCGGCGGAAAAAGCGCTCAAAGACTATTCGTTGGGCCTCAACAGCGTGCGTTTCATCGCGGGCACGACCGCCCTTCATAAGAAACTTGAAGCGGCTATTTCAAAATTCTTCCAGACCGAAGATACTATTCTGTATACTTCATGCTTCGACGCTAATACAGGTCTTTTTGAAGTTCTCGTTGGCGAAGGTGACGCAATCTTCTCGGACGAGCTGAATCATGCCTCCATCATTGACGGCATCAGGCTCTGCAAGGCCGAACGCTTCCGCTTCCCGCACAATAATCTTGAGGAACTTGAAAAACAATTGACACAGGCAAAAGGCGCGCGGCGCCGGCTCGTTGTTACCGATGGTGTCTTCTCGATGGACGGCGAGATTGCGAAGCTTGACGCACTTAAAACGCTCACCGACAAACATGATGCGATACTCGTTGTCGACGATTCTCATGGAACAGGAGTTCTTGGCAAAACCGGCCGTGGGAGCATTGAGGAAAAAGGACTTTTGGGCAAAGTAGACATAATCACCTCGACGTTCGGCAAGGCACTCGGCGGAGCGGGCGGTGGATTTACGACCGGAAAAAAGGAAGTGATTGACCTCCTTCGCCAGCGCAGTCGCACCTATCTCTTTTCAAACAGTCTTATGCCGGCGATCGCGGGAGCGGCGCTCTATGTCATAGCACACTTCGATAAAGAGTTCTTGCCGCTCAAAAAGAAACTTGCGGAGAACACGGTGTATTTCAGAACAAAATTGGAAACCTTAGGGTTTACGTTAGGAGGAAAATCACACCCGATAACTCCGATTATGACCATGGACGAGCCAAAAACGATGGCCCTGGCGGATGAGCTTCTGAACGAAGGCGTGTACGTGCGAGGCTTCGCCTACCCGGTCGTCCCGAAAGGCAAAGGAAGGATCCGAGTCCAGATTTCAGCGGCACATACGAAAGTGCAACTTGATACGGCGATCGAAGCGCTCGAAAAGGCGGGGAAGAAGTTATTCATTATATAACGCAAAACGTGTAACGTATAACGTCAGAGCGAAAAGGGTAATGGATGGGTTCGCTACACGCTACACGCTACACGCTACACGCTATGAAAACCGTAGTCATCATCGGCGGCGGCACCGCAACCTTTACGCTTCTCAAAGGATTACGGCAGTTCCCCATCAATAATATCGTTATTGTTTCAACTGCGGATGACGGAGGTTCGACCGGCGTGCTCCGCAAAGATTTGGATGTCATGCCCATGGGAGACATTAGGCAGTGCCTTGTTGGCCTGTCCTATACCGTTCCCGCGCTGCAAGACCTTTTTGCGTATCGGTTCGATCGAGGCTCGCTCAAAGGCCACAATGTCGGCAACATTATTCTCGCGGCGCTTCAGAAAGTGACTGGAAGCCAGACTGCCGCTATTGCCGAAGCGGCACGCCTACTCAACGTCCGTGGTGAAGTGTTGTTTGTGTCGAAAGAACCCACTACGCTCTCCGCGCGACTTACTGATGGCACCCTCATTAAGAGCGAGCATGAACTGGACGAGTCAGTTACCAAAAAACGCGCGGCTATAGAAAAACTGATGCTCTCAAAAGCTGAAGCGGACCCCCGAGCGCTGGGTGCGATCGCAAGAGCTGATGCGATTATCCTCGGTCCTGGAGATCTCTACACCTCCACTTTCCCCAACCTCCTCGTTCCGGGAATTGCCGAAGCGATCAAAAACTCTCCAGCAAAAAAAGTGCTGATTACCAACATCATGACCAAATTAGGCCAGACCAACGGGTTCAAGGCGTCTGACTTTGTGCGTGAGGCGAATATCTATTTGGGAGGGAGGGCAACGTCGCCCGTCATTGATACCGTCATTGTGAACACACAAAGACCGGCACCAAATGTCTTGGTACTCTACAAAAGGGAAAGGGCGTTCTTCGTTGAACCGGACATCGAAACGGTCAAAAAGTCCGGTACGAAAGTGATCGCGCAAGCGGTAATCTCAAACCATGTCCACAAGAAAGCAAAGGGCGACGCGCTCACGAGAAGCCTCGTGCGGCATGATGCGGAAAAGATCGCGGAGATCATATGGAACCTCATTAAATAGCGTTGAGCGTCGAGTGGTTAGCGTTTAGTAAAAAATGGAAATAAAGAAAGAGACAAAACAAAATTCGGTACGCTTAAGTGCCATCAAAAATGGTGAGGAGCTAGGCGCGATGTATCTGCACCTCATACGAAACGATTCTCACAAAGAACCATACGGACTGCTTGAAGACCTTCTGGTAAAAGAGGAATATCGGAAAAAAGGGATCGGGAGCCTGCTTGTAACCGAAGCGATCGCCGAAGGAAAACGCCTTAACTGCTACAAAATCATCGGCACCAGCCGTCTGTCTCGCGCAGAGGTGCACCGTTTCTACGAAAAACTCGGCCTCAAAAAATACGGCTATGAGTTTCGCATGGATCTCTAATCAGAAAAGAAAATAGGTACGATCGTACCTATTTTCTACTTACGCCACCCGCTTTTTTGATCACCTCAAGAAAGTCGACATGAAGATGCCCGTTTGTGGCAAGTAGTTTTGGAGAAGAAAGATTGTGGGGTTTTCCATCAAAATCTGTCAGCGTGGCTCCCGCCTCCTTTGCAATCAACATACCAGCGGCTATATCCCAGGAATGTTGCCCTGTGGCCACATAAAAATCGAACTTCCCTTCTGCCAATAAACAGAGTTGTAGCGCCGCGCTTCCTAACACGCGCACCTTCCCGATATTAGGGATAAGTGTTGAAAAAAAATCACTAGCTTCTTTTTTACTGCTCCATGTTAACGCTCCAAAAGAAAGGTCAAAGTCAGAAACTTTGGAAACAGCGATCGGCTTCCCATTTTTGAATGCGCCCGCGCCTCTCACCGCGTGGAACAACTCACCTGTTTTCGGATTTGAAATGACTCCCACAAGTGGACCTGCTTTATCCGCGAGGCCGATAGAAATACAGCAAAAAGGAATGCCATGAATATAGAGCGAAGTTCCGTCAATCGGGTCGATGTACCACGTATACGTTTCAGAAACGGACGCGTTTGGTGAGAACTCCTCCCCGATAACACCGTGATGAGGAAATTGTCGTCTGATGTCCGCAACAATAAGATGCTCAATCTCTCTGTCCACGTCGGTCACCCAATTGCGTGGGTTGCCGTTCTTCGTGTGTACCTCTCCGGAATTGCCAAAATACTTCTTAAAAATCGGCTCGGCTTTTTTTACCGCTTCAAGCGCCACCTTCAAAAACTTCTGTGTTGTTTCTGCCATAGTCGGTCCATGCTACCACTAACGCCCCCCACTGTCACCAAAAGTTAGTTGGCGCGATGCCCCCCCCGTGCGATATAAGTACGATCGTCGGTTAGCGACAGTAATTTGGTTGATACGGTTTCAAAAAGAGCTTGCGATAGCAAGCTCTTTTTGACATATTGGCGCACACTTCGCATGTATGAAAAAAATACATGCGAAATCACCCTGTTGCGGGGTACCTGTGGTGAAGTGTGGAGAGCGTCGAAGGCAGTGCGTGTTCTGCAAAAGGACATGGCGTGTGAGGCAAAAGAAACGGGGCCGAGACCGGCTTCGTGGAAATGTAGCGTTACTGCTACGCTTCCTCGACCATGTCATCGGTTCATCAAAGGCTCGAGCGGAAGAAAAGGAGACAAGCGTCCGGACACTGCAACGGACGATGGCCCGCGCACGTGATCTCTTTTGCCGCATCACTCCGTGGCCCACGCTTCCGCGTGACGAACAGCTCATCTTGCTTGCTGATGCGACGCCTAAACGCATCAGGGGGCGGTGGTACACGGTTTTTTGCATGCTCATACGTCGTCCCGACGAATCTGTCGCGTGGATAGCTCCGCCGGTCATCGTGCCGGGCCTCGAAACGCGGAAGAACTGGGACTATGCGCTCGCCACGCTCCCCGAGGCGCAACTATCAAGCGTTAGAGCCATGATATGCGACGGACATCGTGGACTCCTCGATTTTGCAAAGCGGCACAACTGGCTCATCCAGCGCTGCCAATTCCACCTCATCGCGTTCATACAAGGACGCCGGTCACGATGGGGTAAGAGTCTCCATCAAGAGGAAGGAAAGCGCATCTACGCGACCGTAAGGCGTGTGCTCGACGCTCCTGTTGACGCCGATATCACCAAGCTTCGCATTGATGTGGACAACCTCGCGCTCTCCACGACGTCCCGTGAGCTCAGGAAAGCGCTCATGGGGTTTGCCACCAATACCGAATACTATCGGACGCATTTGTATCATCCGGAACTGCATCTTCCCCGAACAAACAACGCAAGTGAGGCGTGCATCGGCACCATTGAGTCATTGCTCAAACGGATTCGGGGAGTTTCAAATACCGACTCACTTTCAAAATGGATTGAGGCACTTGTGAAGCACAAAAAGAAAATCGTGTGCAATGGCTTTTCATCAACCAAATTACTGTCGTAATACCACGATCGTAGCTATACGGTATATTCTGTAGAACTTGCGTCTTTGAGGTTACTCCTCATACAATTACACGCATGCAATCTGATGTCCTCTTAGAAACCATCTTTCGCCTTAATGAAGTCCAGCGAAAAGCGCTGAAGAAACTCCGAAAAAAGACTGTGGAAGATTTGCTGTACCACTTTCCCTCCCGTTACGGCGATGTTGCAGAACAGCGCACTATCCAAGGCCTGCAGAAAGGAGAGGCGGTTGTGGTGTTTGGGCGCATAAGGAAGCTTAAAGCGAGTAAAGGTTTTCGGACAAAGATACCGATGGGCACCGCCGAGCTTCAAGATGACACAGGTAAGATTCAGGTCGTCTGGTTCAATCAGCCATATCTCGCGAAAATGATCCCCGAAGAAGCGCTCGTGCGCGTTGAAGGGAAAGTGAGCGAGCGGAAAAAAACCGGTGCGTTGTATTTCAGTAACCCACAGATAGAAAAAGTTGAGTCCGCGCCGCAGGGTGTTGGTGAATCTCTTTTTGGAGCCGCCGGTGAATCGCATCATCTTTATCCGGTCTACCCCGAATCACGCGGCATCACCTCGAATTGGTTTTTTCATGCAATTCAGAAAGTTATCGGTGGTGGCATACTCGATTCTCTTACCGACCCGATTCCAAAAGAGATTCTGGAAAAATATCATCTCCCTTCTCTCCAAACCGCGCTCATCTTTATTCACGCGCCGCAAAATAAAAACCATGCCGTCGCGGCGCGCAAACGCTTCGCCTTTGAGGAAGTCTTTTGCATTCAACTCGAGAAGCAACAGGAACGGAAGCTGTGGCAACAACAAAAATCGTTCATTATCGAAAAAGGAGAGGAACATATATCACACTTCACGAAACGATTCCCTTTCTCGTTCACCGATGCCCAAAATCGAGCCATTAAAGGGATACTCGAAGATTTCAAAGAGGGTATTCCTATGGCACGTCTTCTTGAAGGCGACGTGGGGAGCGGCAAGACAGCGGTTGCGGCCTCTACCGCATACGCAGTGATAACGTCGCGGCCAAAGGATCAAAACTTCGGCACACTGCAAGTAGCCTACATGGCACCAACTGAAATACTGGCGACCCAACATTTTGAGTCGTTTATAGAATACTTCAAACACCTTTCGATCAATATTGCGCTCATCACCGGAAGCGGGTGCCGTAAATTCCCTTCCAAAGTAGACCCGTCTGGCTGGACCGACATATCGCGAAGTCAGCTCCTCAAGTGGACCGCGAATGGAGAAATAGCTATTCTGCTTGGAACGCATACGCTTATACAGAAATCAGTACAATTCAAACATCTCGCCTATGCAATCATTGACGAACAGCATCGCTTTGGAGTAAATCAACGAAAAACGTTGGTGCACAAAGAAACTCGAATGCCTCATTTGCTTTCCATGACAGCAACACCCATACCGCGCACGCTCGCGTTAACTATCTACGGCGACCTTGATCTCACGCTGCTCGATGAGCAACCAGCCGGGCGCAAGCCAATCATCACCGAGGTAGTGCTCCCCACCAATAGAGAGGCGGTTTATGAAAAGATACGCAAGGAATTACAGGCTGGGCGCCAATGTTATGTTATTACGCCAAGGATAGATGAGCCGGATCCCGCGAAAGAGTTTGCCGTGCAGGCAAAGTCGGTGAAAGCAGAAGCGAAACGACTGAAAGAAAAGATATTCCCTGAATATGAAATAGGGATGATGCATGGCAAATTGAAATCGGATGAAAAAGAAGAGACTATGAATAATTTCAATAATGGTTCAATTGATATCCTCGTCTCAACGTCAGTCGTCGAAGTCGGGGTGAACGTGCCGAATGCGACCGTCATTATCATTGAGGGCGCAGAACGATTCGGGCTCGCGCAACTCCACCAACTTCGTGGTCGTGTGCTTCGAAGTTCGCGTCAAGCATATTGCTATGTGTTCACCGAAAGCGGGGGAGCGAAGATCGTGGAGCGTCTGCGTGCGCTTAAGACCGCTAAGAACGGCTTTGAGCTTGCCGAATATGACCTCAAATTTCGCGGAGCGGGAGAACTCTCTGGCTCACAGCAATGGGGCGTTTCCGATGTCGCCATGGAAGCTTTGCAAAATCTCAAGATGGTCGAGGCCGCCCGCGCTGAAGCAAAACGGCTTCTCGAAGAAGACGAAAATCTCTCAAAATATCCCCTCCTCCGCGCCCATCTCGCTTCTCGCAAAAAAGAGGAGATTCATTTTGAATAAAGACTGCTCGGACAGCTTTTTTGAAAGGCAGGCATATTTGGCTACTGGCAAATTGCTCTGCTCGGCTACCCGCCTCCGTAAGGCCTTTCAAAAAACTGTCCTTGCTCTAACGTCTGTTACATCGTATCTAACTTTGTTGGTGTGTTGTAGTTTAGGTGTTTGCAGATGGTGCCAGTCTGCAACCATAGTTATTTCGCAAACCGACTTAAACCATATTCCTGTCGGGAGTCTTTCTTGCTAAACCGAACATCGAATCGGGGATTCTTGGCCTCATCAAAAGAAACACTTAGCTCATCGAGCCCCACTGGCCGATCCGGAGCTATAACGTGGGCATTGAATGTCTGAGCAATTTTTTCGCCTATGCCACCTTTTGCTCCAGTTGAGCACGAAGCCAAAACCATCTCTGGACTCTCAACAAAGAAATCCTTCATCCGCTTCACCCCAACGCCCTCAAGCATACCAGAAGTCACTTTCTTCGGCTTTGCCTTTGTTCCGCCGAGCAAAAACTCTTCCGTCTCACCATGGGCATGCAAAATTAAAAAAGAAATTTTATTGTCGTCACCGAATTTTTGATTGAGATTAACCAACCGCCGAGCAACCTCCATCTCTGTGCCTGCTTCAACTATTCGTAGAGCCATGTTTTCTTGTGAAAATTTTTTTTGAAAAGCATCTAGCATGGGCCCCTCAACATGGTACCTTGAAAAGGCCCTATTATGATCACTACGAGCATAGAGCACAACGCCGTAGGGCACCGACTTATTTGCTTCCTCCAACTGATGAAGCAAAACCTCGGCAGTATATCTATGGAATGATTGAATGCCAAACTCTTCGGATAATATCCGAGCGCCCCCTTTACTCGCCCCTTCAATAGCAGCGATGACCCCTATCGTTCTAGGCAAATCATCGATGTTAATTTTTGTATCTTTTGTTACCTCTCGTAAAGCAAAACCGCACCTCTCTGTAAAACGGGTTTTGGCGATAGCAAGACCCTTACCAAATAACTCCATTATTTTTGCCCCGCCATAGATTTCCCCTTCCTTTCTGAGCCGCGCAAGCAATTCCCCACTTACATCCATGGGGCGTGAGTCCAGATCATTTCGTGGCATCTCAGCAGTAAAAAGATCAGCAACAAAAGTTTCCAATGTCTTTTTTCGATTGTCGTCCGCGTAAGAATATACCAAATCTAGTACCAGAGGTCCCATGCTAAATAAAGCAAAAGAGTCATCAATTTCGCCAGATGTTTCCAAAATCTTGAAAAATTTTTCGCGTCCAGGATCTTCAAGCAGCAAACATAAACTATTCAGGAAATCTTTCTCAAAGTTAGACACGTGTGAGAACCCAAGCTTAAGCAATCCCTCAAAACGAGAATCATTAATGACTTCATTGAGAATTGGCTTTACCTTTTCCCCGACTTTTTTGGCTAGATCATGCCGCAGCTCAAAAAGTCTCGCGTCACCAATCGATTGTAATTGTCTCTGTTGATTAGGGTAGTAGACGATAGATCCAAGCATTGAGGTAGCATCCACATAAAAG
The DNA here is from genome assembly GCA_964579985.1 of uncultured Candidatus Saccharibacteria bacterium. Lineage (GTDB taxonomy): Bacteria > Patescibacteriota > Minisyncoccia > Phycocordibacterales > UBA10002 > UBA10002. The sequence goes on along the minus strand of CAZOIN010000082.1, from coordinate 858 downwards.
CGCATCGCGTCGCGGTCATTTGGCTCAGAGGTAAAAATAAATTTGAGATCTTGTACATTAAATTTTTCAACGTACTCATGACTTTGAGCTAGTTCACCCCGAGCTTGTTCAAGAGCCACGGCTGTATCTTCCGGCTTAACGTTATGATTGTGCTTAACATTCTCCGCGTACTCGATTGCTGATTTTGAATCTTTGTCCATACAAAAAAGAGGCTCCATTACAGTTTTTTTGAGCTCATCCTGTCGTTCTATATTGAAAGCCTCTACGCTTTTCTTGGAAGGGGCCTGAGACATCTCTTCAAAAGACATGCCTAAGATTTTAGCATTGAATTCGACAAAAAAGAAAACGTGGTCACCTATTGAATAAAATTCAACGGCCCCCGATCCACAAAAGCAAACATAATCCGATTATGATAATCAACCCAAAAAGCGTGGAATCCATCTAGGTCTCCGTGTAATTTGTGAGTTTTAAGGCGAGAATCATAGGGATTTTTCTTGAATAATGCCGTGCGTTTTTCAGCAAGCCGCTGAAGGGAGGGTGGCAACTTTTTATACTCTCGTTCAAACCGCAGTCGGTAACGAATTTCCATGAGAGTATTTTACCGCAAATTTTTAAGCGATCGAAGAACTTTCCCTTTCCCTGCCACAATTTCTTTCCGGCTCTGTTCTATGTCTCGCATTAACTGTTCGGTATTCCACACTCGGATAAGGTGCCGCATGAATTCGCTCGTGGAAGCGAACTTCCCCGCCTTCACCTCTCGCTTGATGTCCCTCGCCATCTCGGCTGGGACTGATATATTCACGATATTTCGCATGATGATGGTAATAACATGTAATAGTTTGTATTACAGCAGTATAG
>CAZOIN010000081.1:0-25983 GCA_964579985.1 uncultured Candidatus Saccharibacteria bacterium | reverse complement strand
TCAAGGGAATTTCGATACTCGTAGGCTGCGAAGGAGAAAGATTAAACCGCGCCCGTACGAGCGCGACTTTTGCGAGAATATCTTCGAGTTCCGCTTGAAGGGCTCCGGCCGTTTCTGCGTATACCTCTGTTACTTTTGGTGTCGCGTAAAGCACGCTCCCCAAAAACATGAGAGCACACAGAGGGTACAGGAGAATTTTAGCGAGCGTCTTCATAGTATTGGATTATATCAGCACGACACCAGTCCGCCAGCTGGCGGAATGAACTACCGAATAAATCTGCTCGTCCTATCCTCGCAGCAAGCTGACGAGGTATTCGGCGAGCAGATTTATTTTGAGAACCTCTCGGTTCTCAACGCTCGCGGACTCGCTGCTCTCCTCTACGGGGAAAACTCCGTTTTCCCCGACCCCCTTTCCTCGCACATTCATCCCCGCAGCAGAGCTGTCGGGGAATTCTGTGCTTGAATTAAAAAATTGCGAGCACCTCTTTTTTTTGCTACGATTCGCACACAGGCGGGATTAGTTTAATGGTAGAATAGGAGTTTTCCAAACTCCGGGCGGGAGTTCGATTCTCCCATCCCGCAAAATAATGAGCGACTGGTAATCGTAGACTAAGGAATATATTTTGAAAAGTAGAAAGCGCGAGGCGCTTTCGTGCCGGAATCGAAGCCCAATTGAGCCGAGCATTTTTGAGAGCCAATCGGGGCACTGGTCATGTAAGCATGGTTCTCCCATCCTTCCAATAAAAAACCGCGCAAAACTTTACATTTTGCGCGGACACCGAAATTCCGTGTAGTCTCGAAAGTATTGGTTCCCCAGTGTGGGGAAGAGTTCCTATCGTTTTTGGAATCGATGCGGGAATCCGGACGGATTATCAAGAAAGTCATCCACATCATTTTCCCGAAGACATCCAGAATTTTGAAGCTGACGAGCAAGATAATTCTGCTCCCCGTTGGATATTCCGGTCGTGATTCGTAAGGCTTTGTTTCTTCCTATGATCGAACAAATCCAGTCAAAAACATCTTTACCGTTAATCGGTCGTCCATCTACGATTTCATAGACAAATTTTCCGATGTTGTGATCCAAAAAGATCAACTCCGCTTCATTCACTTTTTGCCGGAGTTGCGAAAGTTTGTCGCTGCTGAAGCGCACACTATCGAAGTCTTCCGCGTAGATAGTGTGACGCATCACTGCTCTAGCGACCTGCCGGATGAAGTCGCTGTTATCATCAATTATCACAATTTTCATTGTTGTATCTCCGATTTTTAGCGAAACAGATTGTTGTAGCCATCCTCAATTTCTTTCATGAAGGACTGCTCCGGAAACTTTCGTTTGAATGCTTTTACAGCCTCTTCGCTGGTGAGGCAAGCACCGCTCCCGAGCTGTCCATGTACGAAGCTTGTCTTTTGCAACCCCCACTTACTGAGAACGATCGCATCTTTATAACCGTTTTTACTGCGTTTCCCGGGAACAAGCGTGATGCAGCGATTAAATTCGGACATCATCATTGAGGCGGCCATTCCTTTTTCGTTCCAGAACTTGTCAAAGCATTCTGCTTCTTGGGGTATGTTTACGGATGTTACTGCGGTTTGAGTCTTCATTTCGTTCCTTTGTTTAGTTTTTGTAGCTTTTTGTTGGGGTAAGCCTAGACGAAGCGTAGATATCAAAGTACGTTTCATCTAGACACAACTCTACTATTGTCTTACAATATGTCAATACCATAAAGATTCTCTTAACTGTAAAAGTATAGATACGCCTATAAATAGAGGTTGCTGACCTAAATAAATGTCAATTTCATTGACATTTATGCTGTTTAGACATACAATAGGGAGATGATAGAAACACTTAAGTTGCTCGGGGTGAAAGAAAAATCTGCGCAGGTGTACAGCGCGCTACTAGCTTTGGGAGCATCCGGAGTTAAGGATGTTGCCAAGAAGGCTGACCTGAAACGGCCAATGGTGTATGTGTATCTTGAGGAGCTGGTGCGGGATGGGTTTGTTCAGAACATTCCTATTGGTAAAAAAGAATACTACCAAGCGGTTTCGCCAAAGTTTCTTGAGACAAGACTTGAACAAAATTTGGTGGCACTTAAAAAAGAAATGCCGGAGCTGGAGCTTCTTCACGAGCAGGGGCAGGGGCAACCAAAGATAACGATTTTTGAAGGAGAAAAAGGAATCAATCAGGTTTATGAAGACATAAAAAAGACGAAGGAGCTTTTGTTTTGGTCTGACCTTTTCGCGGTGGAAAGACTTTTTCCCGAGGCGTTTCGTAAAATAAATCAGGCGACCATTGATAATAAAATCTATACGCGAGAAATTATTGCGGATACTGCTGATGCTCGAGCGAGTGCGAGGCGTTGGGCGGTCACGGCGGGAGAGTTGTATACTCCAAGGTTAGCTTCCGGCCCGATTTTTAACGACAACGTTATTTATGACAACATTGTGGCGTTCTTCCGTCTTGAACAGCACAATCTTTTCGTTGTCCGGATTGAGGATCCTACCATTGCTGTCACGATGAAAACTCTTTTTGAGATGGCGTGGCAAACGGCGAAACCTTTTAAGATAGGAGGTTTTCAAAAGTAGCCAAAGATGTATCTTTGCTTTGTGTAAACAGGGCAACTTCAGCCTCATCGGGAGGTTTCCTCCAAACGGGCGGCTCCGCATAAACGGTAAGATGGAAAGTGTTGAGGGGCCTACAGGAACGCTTCTTGAGGTTAGGAGTAAGGAATGTCCGCAGAAGGAGTTTCGTGGGATTGGTAGACAGCGAGAAGGTGTCTGGCATATTGCTAAGATTACAGCAAACTGTGTATTCCCCCCTGGATAAAAGGATGATTAACCTCGCAGTTCGCATCAAGCGACTGCGGGTTTTTTTATTTGGCTGGATTCCAGCCTTTGCGGGAATGACAGAGAAAGAGAAAGTAAAGAGGTACTACCCCCCCCACCTCTCCCTAGAAAGGAGGAAAGGGAGCACTAGCGGTAAATGTCTTTGCGATGTTTGACTCGCAAAAGAAGAATTTCGCGGGGAGCGAGAAATTTGAAAATAACACGCCAGTCGCGCGTAATTCTGAAAGCAAACAGTCCCTGCAGAGGTTCGGAGAGCGGCTTTGAATGGAGGCGTGAGTCAAATGGGTTGTTTTTGAAAAGAGGGAGGAGGTAGGCGAGTTTTGTTTGCATGCCACGTGGGAGTCGCCGCGCGTCTTTCTCAAACTGCGCGTTTTCAAAGACGCGTATCATACGCGGCTACGGATACGGCGGAGAAATTCACCCGGGCCTAAAAATTCCCGGTGTGGAACAGCTGGTGCGGATATTCGGAGTATACCCTCAACAAATTCAGGTCGGTACGCGCCCTCGGGGTCCTTTCCGGACATACCTATGACAAAAGAGCGAATCAAAGAAACTTCATTTGCAAGGGCTTTGAGCGTTGGTCTTTTTGGGTTGGCTTTCATGGTTGAAGTATATCAGATTTTTCTTGAGATTCAAAATCTTGTCTTGGTAACACAAAACCCGCCGAGAGGCGGGTTTTGTGGTGAATGCAATCCTTCGACAAGGCCTCAGGATGAGATAATCTAAGAAGCTTATCTCACTGCGTCCTTGAGAGCCTTTGCGGCGCGGAACTTCGGTACTTTCATGGCTGCCACCTGCACCATTTCACCGGTTCGCGGGTTCCTTGCCTGACGAGCGGCGCGTTGCTTAACCGAAAAGATGCCGAGGCCTGCGATCGAGACCTCATCTCCCGCCTTGAGGCTCGAAATGATCGAGTCGATCATTTTATCGACTGCCTGGTCCGCCTGCACTTTCGTGCCGCCAAGTACACCGTGGACTGCTTCAACAATTCCTTGTTTGTTCATACTATAAGATACCAATGTACGGATGGTACTAAATGAAACGAATAATACGAATCAGAAGACCGCCGTATTAATATCGATAATTACTAAAAACCTTCGACCTAATAAAAAACACTGATAAAACTATTGAAGCATTATATAGTAAGCCATCTTTCAGGCAATAGCAATGTAAATCTTGACAAAAATCTTGTCTGCTGTTCAAAAAATCGAAAACGCTGGTTCCTTACCCAGCGTTTTCTATCTTTTTCTACCCTCTACGAGCTACTTTCTATGTATTTTCTCCTCCTACCTCGCAAACTCGATAACTCGTGTTTCGCGAATAACCGTGACTTTGATTTCTCCTGGGTATTTAAGCTCTTTTTCGATGCGTTCCGCCACGCCACGCGCCATATTCTTGGCCTCAAGGTCACTCATCTGTTCCGGCTTAACGAAAATGCGGATCTCACGACCGGCTTGCAGAGCGTAAGCTTTCTCCACTCCGGGGAATGAGGTCGCGATAGCTTCAAGCTCTGCCAGACGCTTGAGGTAATTCTCAACAGTATCTCGCCTCGCTCCCGGCCGCGCGCCGGAAATGGCATCAGCTGTCTGGACGATGTAGGATTCGATCGTTTCATATGGGTATTCGCCATGGTGCGCTTCCATGGCCTTGATCACAAGCGGATCAACGCCGAATTTTTGCATAATACGGCGTCCGATTTCTACGTGCGTTCCCTGCACTTCATGGTCAACCGCTTTTCCGAGGTCATGCAGGAGCGCGCCTGCTTTCGTTACCGCCACGTTAGCTTTCAGTTCTTCCGCGATCATGCCAGCGATGTGCGCCATCTCGATGGAGTGTTGGAGCACGTTCTGGCCGTAGCTCGTTCGGAAATGAAGGCGACCCAAAATCGTGATCACCTGTGGCGGGAGATTGATGACGCCGCATTCATAAGCGGCTTGCTGACCCTTTTCTTTGATGATTTTGTTGATGTCTTGCTGTGCCTTCTCGACGACGCCTTCGATTTTAGCCGGTTGAATACGGCCATCAAGAATCAGATTTTCAAGCGCGATACGGGCGATTTGGCGGCGGATTGGGTCGAATGAGGAGATGGTAATGGTGCCCGGCGTGTCATCAACGATGACTTCAACTCCCGTTGCGCGTTCAAACGCTTTGATGTTGCGCCCCTCCTTGCCGATGATCTTGCCCTTGATCTCGTCGTTCGGGATATTGACCGTGGTGGTTAGGATGTCGGGGGAGACAGAGTTCCCCAAGCGTTGGATCGAGGTGGTCAGGATCTCCTGTGCGCGCTTCTCAAGCCGTTCCTCTCCGGAGCGTTCAAGTTTCTGCATGCGTAATAGCAAATCTTCCTCGGATTTTCGCTCGAGGTTCGTGAACAACTGGCGTTTCGCCTCTTCTTCGGAAAGATGGGCGATCTTTTCCAGTTCTTGCTGTTTCCCCGCCTCCATCTCCGCTATTTTCTCTTTGACACGCTTTACCTCCGCAATGCGTGTTTTGATCTCCTCAACCTCCTTGTCGATATCCGTCTGCCGCTTGTCGAGCAGGTCTTCTTTTTTAATGAGACGATCTTCGGTCTTTTTTATCTTTTCTTCTTTTTCTTTGAGTTCGACGCGGGCTTCTTGGAGCACTTTGGCGGCTTCTTCCTGCGCACGAAGGGTGATTTTCTTCGCCTCTTCCTTCCCAGCAAGTTCCATTGACTTGATCTCTAGCTCCATGGAGCCTCGCTTGCCAAGCGAAATGATCAGCCGAAGGTAGTAGCCTAGTGCGATTCCGATGATGCCCGCGACGCTCGCAAAGAGCACCACGAGTTTAACTGACATAAATTAAAATAGATTCCGCTTTTATGCGTTTTTCGCCCCTATAAGTATGAGTTTTTGAGGTCCCATAATGCGTGTTCGATCAGTCGTAAAGGGAGGATTGTCGGATAAAAATGAAATCACTAACTATTTTTTTGTAATAACATAAATATACAAGGGATGCTGGAAAAAGTACAGTACCCCCCTCACTTTTGATTTCAGAGAAATCAAAAGTGAGGTTCAGCTTCTTGGTTACCCGATGACTTGGATCACTTTGTCAATAATACCATATTTTTTCGCCTCATCCGCGGTCATGAAGAAATCGCGCTCAACATCCTTCTCGATTTGCGCGATAGACTTGCCGGTGTTGTGCGCCAGCATCTTGTTCAGTTTATCTTTAGTTTGGAGGATGTGCTTCGCGGTAATGGCAATATCGGTGGCCTGACCCTCGACGCCTCCAAGCGGCTGGTGGATCATGACTTCCGCGTTCGGGAGAATATAGCGTTTCCCTCTCTTTCCGGCCGAGAGCACCATTGCCGCGCCTGAGGCGGCAATGCCGACACAGGTGGTGGCCACATCATTTTTGACATGGTTCATTGTGTCGATAATCGCGAGCGTTGAGGTTACCGAGCCGCCGGGGGAATTGATGTAGATGTTAACCTCTTTTTTCGGGTCTTCCGACTGCAAAAAAAGCAACTGAGCGATGATGAGGTTAGCGACATGGTCATCAATAGGGCCGCCGAGGAATATGATATTCTCTTTAAGCAGGCGCGAGTAAATATCATAGGCGCGTTCGCCATAGGTAGTCTTTTCAATGACGGTGGGGATGAGGATGGACATAAGATGATGAATTATGAATAACGAATTAGGAATAATGAATAAGAACAAGGGAGAGTATAACAGACAAACCCGTTTCTTGACAAGTCCGTCTAATCGTGATAAGTGTATGTGAGAAACAACGAACAAAGGTCAAACTATGCTAAACGAAGCGGAACTTCAAGAACTTATTGCTCGTTTGCGGAAAGAACACTCCGCCCTGCATCTCAGTAGCCGTGAAGGGGATGAAGTAAAGGTAGCAGAGGATGAGGTGTTAGCTGATGAGGAAAATGGAAGATTCGGTTTTATAGAGGCGCGAGATAAATTCAACATTGAACAAATCGAAGCAATTTCTTCACACTTCAATATTGACCTCGACAGATTTCGACTGTTGCCGATTAAGGATGCAGATTTGCTTTGCAACATATTCTTTTTTGAGGCTGGAGGCAAGGAACGCTCTTTAGTCTTTCCGTTGCCATGGGAGTTGATTGCTGAAGTCGAAGCAATGGACAGAAAGATCGCTGAAGCGGGAGGAATTGTGAAATACCTTGAGAAGCGAGAGGAAGAAAAGAGGGAGAAGATGTTAGGGAAGCAAAAACCTCCAATTCTTGGCTCATCAGGAGGGCGTTACTCCTTCTAATAATTTTCAGAATCTGATTTTCAGAGCACAGCTCGGTATTTCCTTGCCGGGCTTTTTTCTTGCTTCATTCTCCATACTTCATATTTCATGCTACATACCTTATACTAACCTCATGAGGCTACACCGATTCTTTATGGAAGAAGAAATCGCTTCACGAGCTGACAGTGAGCATCGGCTGACAATCACGGATGTTAAGCTTCTGCACCAATGGCGCAATGTGCTTAGGCTGAAAGTCGGAGGCGAAGTGCTCTTATTTGATGGTTTCGGGCTGGATCATCTGTGCGAGCTTATAGCGCTTGATAGGCACGAGGCTATCTGTTTAATCCGGGGCTCCACACCCAATGAAGTCATTGCAAGGCGAGAGCTCTATCTCTTTGTATCACTCCTCCGGAAAGACCGATTTGAATGGTTGCTCGAAAAAGCAACCGAGCTTGGTGTTTCGCGCATGCGTCCCGTCATTACCGATCGCTCGGAGGTGAAGGAGTTCAATCTAGCGCGCGCGCGAGACATCATGAAAGAAGCGGCCGAGCAGTCGGGACGAGGGAACTTGCCGGCGCTTTATGAGCCAATGGAACTGCAAAATGTGTTCAAAGAGTATCAGCATTTGAAGACCATTGCGTTCGACCCGCACGGTACCCCATTTAAGAAGTATGAGTTTGATACAGAGGAAAGGATTGGAGCGTTCATCGGGCCTGAAGGTGGATGGAGCGCTCGCGAACTCGAGCTCTTTCAGCAAGAAAAGATTCCAATGCGCTCCTTGGGATTTTCGACGCTCCGTGCCGAGACGGCGGCAGTAGCGGTAACATCCCTGTTACTCTTACAGTCGTAAAAGAAGCGTTTAGCGATTAGCGTGTAGCGTTTAGTTAAGCCACTTCCGGACTATAAGCCAAGCGCTGTATGCTAAATGCTATTTTTTGGTTTCCAAGAATGCGATTACTTTTTGATTCGTGAGTAGCGTTTCTATGTAACTCCGAGCGTTTTCGGGGTTTGCGTTTTTGTAGTGTTCAAGAAGGTGTGTTACCTCTACTTCAATTTCATTCTCCGACGTAGCTAGCTTTTCAGTACGGGCAATCTCAAGAAGCATGAGCTGTAACCGCGCTCGTCTTTCCGCATCTTTGCGCCAAGTCTTTTTGAGTGACGCTGAGTCCTGCTTGACTTCCTTTAGATATTTTTCGAACGACCCTCCCATCTTCTCCACTTGCGCTTGAAGTTCACTCTCCATTCGGGAGAGCTCGCTTTCGATAAGCACGTCTGGAATCTCTCCCTTGCTTTTATCCACGAGAACATCCAAAAGTTCCGCACGACGCTTCTCTTTATTCTGCTCCTCTTTGCGAGTGGTCAGCCCCTCTTTTACTTTGGCTCGAAAATCGGCGACGGTCTCAAACTTCCCGAATTCTTTTACGGTTTCATTGGTAATGGCAAAGTCTTTCTTGCTCGAAGCCGCTTCGTGTTGCTTTTTGATCTCTGAAACGACCGTATCGATTTCTTTGTCATCCACATCCACACGTTCAAATTTTTTGCCCATATGTTCTACCGCGATTTTTTTGTAATCGGGGAGCATGAGCTTTGGGTACAGGGCGAGCGTCACCTTGAACTCGGCCGGATTCTCCGGAGCGAGCTTCATGGTCTCTACGCGAGGTCGGCCGATCACATCAAGTCTTTCTTGTTGGAAGATGTCTGCAAGCGCTTCAGAGAGCGCGTTTTCGGCGGCTTCTTCCCAAAGTGCCAGTTCACCCATTCGCTCCCGAATGATTTTTTCAGGCACGAATCCCTTTCGAAAACCGGGAAGCTCGGTATCTTTTTTCAGATGGCCGATAACATGATTTCTATGTACCGCAACCCCCTCCGCAGAAATCTCGATTACCAACAGGAACTGTGATTGCGGAAGAGTTTTCTTTTCTTTGATAACGTAATACATAGGTATTCAAATGCGACAAAGTACAAATTACACCTGCTCGAACGACTGGGTCGTTCCAGCCGGGCGGGCAAAAACCAGACAAAACACAAACGACTTTTTGAAGTCGTTTGTGTTTTGTCTATTGAGTGACTCCAGAGCCCGCTTCAAGATCGCTATTGATGCCGCTCTTCGCAGGTGGAGTCTTTGCCGCATTTTCGGCGTCACGTTCAGCGAGTCTTGCCCCCCAAAAATAAAGGGTCCCTACAATAAGGACAATGATAATGATGATGATACCGACGAGCGCTCCAAAGGAAGCGTGACGCGGCGCGGGTAAGAATTTCTCGGGAGACTTTGGTAATGTCGGAGCTGACGCAGCCAACGTTGCTACATCCGGGGCCGAAGTGACAGCAGGAGTTGTTTGATTTGAGGCCATAGTTTAGTTTGATTTTTGGACACTGTGCTTTGTGTCCTTTGCTGAAATTATATCAGAAAAGGAATGAGGAGCAATGCAACTATGTTGAGAATTTTAATCATGGGATTGATCGCAGGTCCTGCGGTGTCTTTATAGGGGTCGCCCACTGTGTCTCCCGTAATTGCCGCCTTATGCGCGTCTGAACCTTTGCCGCCGAAGTTGCCCTTCTCAATATACTTTTTTGCGTTGTCCCACGCGCCTCCGCCCGAGGTCATCGAAATGGCAACGAAAAGTCCAGTGACGATAGAGCCGACGAGAAGTCCTCCAAGCGCGACTGGGCCAAAGAAGAAACCGACAATGATCGGCGCGAGTACCGGAATAAGGGCCGGAATGATCATTTCACGGATAGCTGCCTTCGTTACGATATCAACAGCTCGGCTGTAGTCGGGCCTGCCGGTACCATCCATGATGCCTTTAATCTCGCGGAACTGGCGACGCACTTCTTCAACCACGGCGCTTGCCGCCTTCCTGACCGATTCCATCGAGATCGCGGCGAAGTAATAGGGGAGCAGACCGCCAATGAAGAGGCCGACGATGACCATCGGATCTCGCAGATCAAACTCCAGAGTCTTGCCGAGCGCCTCGAATTCCTGGGTGTAGGAAGAAAAAAGCACGATCGCGGCAAGTCCGGCGGAACCGATCGCGTAGCCTTTGGTCACCGCCTTGGTGGTGTTGCCGACGGCATCGAGGGCGTCAGTTATCTCGCGAACTGCCGAAGGGAGATTCGACATTTCGGCGATACCTCCCGCGTTGTCAGTGATGGGACCGTAGGCGTCAATCGCGACGATAATGCCTGCCATCGAGAGCATACTCATGGCCGCTATAGCAATGCCGTAGAGGCCCGCGAAGTAGTGTGCCGAGAGTATTCCCGCAACGATCGAAAGTAGCGGAAGCGCAGTTGCCTTCATTGATACCGCGAGACCCTGAATAATATTGGTGCCATGTCCCGAGCGAGAGGCATCGGCGATTGATTGTACCGGGGCATGTCCCGTACCCGTATAGTATTCGGTGATCCACACTAGCAGACCGGTCACGATGAGACCGACGAGGGAAGCTCCGAACAACGCGCCGGTCTCGAAAAGGCCGTTCCCGGTCATGATCTTTTGAGTGAGGGGATAAAATGCAACGGCGGAAAGAACGCCGGCCGCGATGAGTCCTTTATAGAGGGCACCCATGATATTGCCGGATGTGCCGAGACGAACAAAAAAGGTGCCGATGATCGAAGCAACGATCGAAACGGCGCCGATAGCGAGCGGGTAGAGTAGCGCGCCTGCGAAATTAGGGAAAATGATCGTGCCGAGAAGCATCGCGGCGATAGCCGTAACGGCGTAGGTCTCAAAGAGGTCTGCCGCCATGCCCGCGCAGTCCCCCACGTTGTCCCCCACGTTGTCCGCGATGACGGCAGGGTTTCGCGGGTCGTCCTCAGGAATGCCTGCCTCAATTTTACCAACAAGATCAGCCCCTACGTCAGCCGCTTTGGTGAAGATACCTCCGCCGAGGCGTGCGAACAGCGAGATGAGGGAGGCACCGAATGAGAGGCCGATGAGAGCTTTCACATCACCAGTCGCGGCGAAAAATCCGGCCACGCCAAGAAGCGCGAGGCCAACGACGAGAAGTCCGGTGATCGCCCCTCCTTGAAAGGCGAGTGCGAGCGCTTGCTTCATGCCGAGCCGAGACGCCTCCGCAACGCGGCTGTTCGCGCGCACAGAAACGTTCATGCCGATATAGCCTGCGGCTCCCGAGAGTACCGCCCCGACGAGAAATCCGAGCGCGGTGGAAAGATTGAACGCAAAGTAGAGAATGATAAAAAGCACGACCGCGATGACCGCAATCGTCTTGTACTGGCGGTTAAGATAGGCCTTCGCTCCGAGCGCTATCGCGCTCGAGATCTCTTTCATGCGATCAGAGCCGGCGCTTTTTTTCAAGAGACGGCTGGCGGCGATTGCTCCATACACAAGAGCGAGTAATGACGAACCGAGAGCGAACACGATCACTGAGTTCATAAATTCGAGAAACTTATAACTAATAACGCATCACTAAATAACTGAATGACGTAAGAAGAATAGCAGAATTTGCAATTTCGGCGAGCATTGACAATATGGCTTTTATCTGCTTGCATAGTTTCAGTGATGCTCCGTTCACTATCGAAATAAGGCGCTTCTCAAAGCTTTGAATTACGAAACTAACATTCTAAGCTGTCATTCCCGCGTAGGCGGGAATCCAGACCTATACAATAAGCCACACTCTGGATCCCCGCATTCGCGAGGATGACAGAAACGGGGCGTTTCGTAATTCACAGTCTCAAAGGCGTTTTTAACGGTAGTGAAAAAATAAACTATGAAAACATTGAATGTAATTGTAAAACTATCCGGATTTGAGTATCCCTACCCGGATGAGTACACTGTGCCTACCGTCAAAAGAACAGTCGGCCCTATGGCAGAAATAGAAGCCGAAGCTCGGCTCACTCAAAGCGGTTTTACTCGAAAACATGTCAGAGAGTGGTTCAGTGGGAAAGGCGTATTCCAACGCAAGGTCGATGGCAAACCCGTCGCTGTGGATGTGGCCTGCGTTTTTGCGACAGTCCAGATTATCGATTCCTTGGCGGATGTCGCGATAACTGATCCCCAATAACTTTTCACCGCGTTTAGGCGTAGGCGGACTGGTACATCCACTGGCTCGCCTTTTTCTTTTACAAAACTGGATTCCCGCTTTCGCGGGAATGACAAAAGCGACCTCTCGGTCGCTTTTGTGTAACTACTCTTTTTTCTCTTCGACAGTTGCCGGTGGTTGGTCGTCGGTAGTCGGTTCGGTAGGGACTTCCGCGGCGGCGAGTTCTTCCCCTTTGGTCGAGCGGATGTCTATCTTCCAACCGGTAAGCTTCGCGGCAAGGCGCACATTTTGTCCGCCCTTGCCGATGGCGAGCGATTGCTCTTCCGCGGCCACTTCAACGATAGCTTTCTTTTCAGTCTCGTCTATCTTGACTGATAGCACCTCTGCGGGAGAAAGCGACGCTTCGACGAATTTCGCCGCGTCAGGCGACCACTCGATAATATCTATTTTTTCTCCCCCAAGCTCCGACATAACGGTCGAGACACGAACGCCGCGCTGGCCAACGAGCGATCCCACTGGATCTATGTGCGAGTCATTCGAAACAACCGCAATCTTGCTTCGGGAGCCCGGCTCGCGCGCGATGGCCTTAATTTCGACCGCGCCCGAAGCTACTTCAGGAACTTCTTGTTTGAAGAGTTCATGGATGAGCTTCGGGTGTGAACGGGAGAGTTTGAGAAAAATGCCTTTCGGAGTCTCTTCCACGCGATAGAGATACGCACGGACACGCTCGCCCTGCCGATAGCGCTCCCCAGGGATCTGCTCTTCGTAGGGAAGAATGCCCGTTGCGCGCCCCATGTCGATAAACAGATTACCGCGCTCAATACGTTGCACGGTCCCTCCCACGATCTCGCCCTGCCGTGCGCCGTACTCGGTCATCACGCTCATCTTTTCGGCCTCTCGGATCTTCTGAATGATCACCTGCTTGGCGGTCTGCGCGGCGATGCGCCCATAGTCGCCTTTGCTTTCCAAAGGAAAGATGATCTCATCGTCTAAACCTGCGTCTTTTTTGATCTTGCGAGCATCTTCGATCATGATGTGATGCTCAGGGTTGAAATAGATACGTTCATCCGCTGCGTCGCGCACGCGCTCTTCCTCCTTCATCTTCTCCAGTTCTGGCTCGGGGATCACATGCGTCTCATCAACCACGATCTTAACCTGGCTGAAGGAGGTGGCTCCGGTACTTAAATCAAATTTGGCGCGGACAATCTGGCCCTTCTTACCGTATTCCTTTTTGTATGCGGTCGCGAGCGCCGCCTCGATAGCTTCAAGGACTCGTGCGCGCGGTATGCCGCGCTCCTCCTCGAGCTGGTCGAGGACAGAGTTGATTATTTTGAGATCAAACAACATAGTGATTATGCGAGTATACGAATGAACGAATCTACGAATAGCTACGAATAAGAGCAGCTCTCTTTATCTGATTCGCAATATTCGTACCTTCGGATGAATTCGTCGATTCGCAACTGTTACTAAAAATGTCCACCCCCTCGGGCGAACACTGAATGCCGAAAGAATAGCAAGGGAGAGAAACTCTGTCAACCGCCGATATGCACATGCTGTGCGCGAGGAAATCTTTTCTGGGGAGAAAGATGTTGTCTTTTTCTGTTATGATATCCATCAATAGCACATGTTCATAGAAGAGAAACAATTGCGGGAGTTCATCAAAGATTCGGGGCTCGTGAGCCGGATCGATTTTGAGATGGCAGAGAAGGAGGCCGACGAAAAGAAACAGAGTGTCGGCGGAATCTTAGTACAGAAGGGCAAGGTGAGCGAGGATGATCTCCGTAAAATGCAGGCATATCTGCTCGGCATTCCGTTCGTTGATCTCAAACAGCAAAAAATAGAGTTTGAGACGATTTCTTTTATTCCGGAGCCAATCGCCCGCAATCACTCCATCGTCTCATTCAAAAAAAATGCCGATTCGCTTGAAGTGGCGATGCTCGATACCGACGATCTTGAGGCGATTGATTTCATCAAGAAAAAGACACATTTCAAAATCCTGCCACGCCTCACCGATACCGCTTCCATCAAATCCGCCCTCCTGCAATATCAAAAATCACTTAAAGCCGAGTTCGGCGACCTCATCAAAGAAGAGACCGATGTGTTGAAGCAGATCCCCGAAGGAAGGGGAGAGAACCTCATAAGTGCGACTGATCTCAAAAAGCGCGCGGAAGAAGTGCCTATCGTACGCATCGTTGATACGCTACTCAAGCACGCGGTGCTGCAGAATGCTTCCGATATTCATATCGAGGCCCAGGAAAAGGAACTGGTCGTCCGGTATCGCATTGACGGGATTCTGCATGATGCCATGATCCTCCCGAAGCATGTCGCCAGCAGTATTGTGGCAAGGATCAAAGTGCTGGCAAGTCTGAAACTTGATGAAAAACGTCTTCCCCAGGACGGACGGTTCAAGATAGAGCTCGGCGGCGAGAAGGTATCGCTCCGTGTATCCATCCTTCCGACTTATTTCGGAGAGAAGATCGTGATGCGCCTCCTGCGGGAAGGCGCTTCAGGATTTACGCTCGAGGTACTCGGTTTTCATGGCGAAGCGCTGGAGCGTGTGCATGAAGCCTTAAAACTTTCGACGGGGATGCTTCTTACCACTGGCCCGACCGGCTCCGGAAAAACCACGACGCTTTATACCATGATTGACCTTCTCAATACGCCGGATGTGAATATCTCTACCGTCGAAGATCCGATCGAATACCAGATGTCGCGGGTCAATCAGACACAAGTAAAGCCCGAGATCGGATTTACCTTCTCAAGCGGCCTTCGCTCACTGGTGCGACAGGACCCCGATATCATCATGGTCGGCGAAATTCGCGACAACGAGACCGCTTCACTCGCCATCAACGCGGCGCTCACGGGGCACTTAGTGCTCTCAACGCTCCACACGAACTCCGCCGCTGGAGCCATTCCTCGCCTCATCGATATGAAGGTTGAGCCCTTCCTCATTGTTTCTACGGTGAACGTCATTATCGCTCAACGTCTGGTGCGAAAGCTCTGCGAGACGAAGGAAAAATACTTTTTGAGCAAAGCAGATCTTGCGATGCTCGGGAAGTCAGTTGACCTCGTGCGCGTACTCAAGGCGCTCAAAGATGAGAAGGTAGTCCAGGAGACGGCCGTCTGGGAAAGAATAGCCGTTTACCAGCCTCGGCCTGCGGAAGATGCGCCGGATGGGTTTTTGAGCCGGATCGGTATCCATGAGGTGCTCAAGGTCACCCCGACTATCAGGGAGCTCATCATCAAAGGCGGGACACCCTCTGACATCGAAACGCAGGCAAAGAAAGAAGGCATGCTCACCATGATCGAAGACGGCATCTTCAAATGCGTGCAAGGGCATACGACGATCGAGGAAGTGCTTCGAGTGGTGTCGGAGTAACTGAATAACTGATAACATATAACTGAATGACTGAATCACAAAAATCGATTTTTCCTCTTAGTTATTCAGTGATGAGTCATTCAGTCATTAGTCATGCGTTTTAGCTACAAAGCACAAAAAGCAGACGGCAGTTTTTATGAAGGCGAGCGTGAAGCCACCGATAAGTATGCCCTTTCTCGCGAATTCCGCGCGGCAGGCGAAACGCTTATCCGCACTTCTCTACTCGGTACGACCGGCGGGGGAGTTTGGTCTAGCCTCAAAAAATTCATCCCGTCCTTCGCGCGTATCTCTATCCATGAAAAGATCATTTTTACGAGGAATCTCGCTGGCATGCTTGCGGCGGGTCTTACCGTTTCGCGGGCACTCAGTGTGCTCGAACGTCAGACGAGTTCTAAAAAATTCAAGGTGATTATCTCGGGTCTGTCGAGCAGGATCAGCATCGGGGAGAGCTTGAGCCAGGCCTTTTTGACGTACCATGATGTGTTTCCTCCCATCGTCATTTCAATGGTCAAGGCGGGAGAAGAAGGAGGGAACCTTTCGATCTCGCTTTTCGCTGTGTCAGCTCAGCTTGACCGAGCGTACGCGCTCCAGCGAAAGGTGAAGGGTGCCCTGATCTATCCCGCTATTGTCATCGCGGTAATGATCTTAGTAGGCGCGGTGATGTTCATCTTTGTCGTCCCCAAGCTCACAGACTCATTTAAGGAATTCAATGTGCAGCTGCCGCTTTCTACCAGGATCGTCATCTTCGTGAGCGATTTTTTGCAGGCGCATCTGATCACCGGTACAGTCTTTTTTATTGGAGTCTTTGGTGGGGTCTTTGCGGCCGCAAAGAGCACACGAGGAAAGCGTTTTATTGATCTTGCTCTCCTGCATGTTCCGGTCATCACCCCGATCATTCGGGAGGCGAATGCCGCAAGAACCGGACAAACGCTTTCCTCACTTCTTTCCTCCGGCGTAGAGGTGGTCAAAGCGCTTGAGATCACCGCTGATGTGCTTCCGAACGTGTATTATCGAGAGGTGTTGCTGAAGGCTCGCGAGGCGATAGAAAAAGGCGAGCCTATGTCGGGCATATTTCGCGAACATGAGCATATCTTTCCCCCGTTCCTTTCCGAGATGGTGGCGGTAGGGGAGGAGACCGGACAGCTCTCCTCGATGCTCAAAGAGACGGGAGTGTTTTTCGAAGCGGAGGTGGAACAGAAGACAAAAAATATCTCTACACTCATCGAGCCGGTGCTCATGGTGGTGGTTGGCATCGTAGTTGGCTTTTTCGCAGTGGCGATGATCTCTCCCGCGTATTCGCTGATGAACTCCATTTAGCTTATCAGCTGGTTAGCTTTCTAGCTTATTAGGTAAGTCATCTGCAGTAGTTATCCGAATCTTTCTAACAAGCTAATAAGCTAGTTAGCTAGAAAGCTTTTTATGAAAGGTTTTACCTTACTCGAAACACTGCTCACCCTCGGCATTGTCGCGATCATCGCGGCGATCAGCCTCATGTCACTTTCCAATTTCAATAAGGACAAAGTACTCGCAATCGAGGCCGAAAAAGTGCTTTCGCTCATTACCAAAGCGCGTTCGCTGACTCTCGCGGCAAAAGACGGTTCAGCCTATGGCGTGCATTTTGAAGAACGGAAGACGGTGCTGTTCAAAGGCGGGAGCTATAGCTCCGGAGCATCTACCAATCAAATCCAGCTTCTGAATGATGAAATAACGATATCGGCGATAGCGCTTACGGGAGGTGGTGCGGAGGTAGTATTCCAGAAGCTCACAGGTGTCACAACGCAGAACGGGACCGTAACGCTCGCAGCAATACGCGACGCAAGCCAAACGAAAATTATCACGATTGCCGTGACGGGGATAGCCTATAGTAATTAATGAAGCATGAAGAATGTAACATGAAATATCAGAATAAAGAACTTGCGTGTTCCATGTTGCATCCTTCATTTTCCATGAATTGCGTGTTCCGTGTGCCATCCTCCATACTCAATGGCGGCACCAGTCTGGTCGAGGCCATCATTGCCATTGCGCTTATCCTACTTTCTCTCACGGGCCTTGTCACTGCATATTCATTTTATCTCAAGGCCGGACTCAAAAATACCGACAACCTCAAGGCGGCATTTCTTCTGCAGGAAGGAGTCGAAGCGGCAACGCTGCTTAGAGATGATAGTTGGATCTCGTTTTCTGCGCTTACTGCTGGTACACCATACTATCTTTCCTGGAACGGCACCAAGTGGGTGGCGACGACAACGGTGACGCTGGCGGACGGGGTCTTTAAGCGCACGATGACCCTTGCAAACGTGTACCGCAAGAACTCCGGTCAAGATATCGTGGACGTGAGCGCGCCCGACGCGAAGACGCTTGACGCTAATACGAAAAAGCTCACCCTTCGGGTTGTGTGGAATTATGCTTCCACTACGCAAGATAAACAGATAAAGACCTACCTCACCAATTTGTTTGAGTGAAATATGAAATATCAGACTAAAAAAGATAAATGTTCCATCCTCCATCCTCCATGCCCCATGCCTCATCGTGGCTTCTCGCTCGTGGAAATGCTCTTTTATGTTGCGATCCTCGCGTTTGCTCTCGTGGCAGTGATGCAAACACTCATCGTCGTTACTCGCTCGTATGGCGTACTCCGTAGCACACAGCGCGTGGAGCAAGAAGCGTCTGTTTCTATGGAACGGATGGTGCGGGAACTCCGCGACGCCAGCGGCATAGATGACGCCGGCAGTGTATTTGGCACGCATCCGGGGAAGTTGCTCTTGAACAGCACCACGGCTTCACGCACGGCTCGAACTGTTGAATTCTCTATTGATAGCGGTAAGCTCTCGCTCAAAGAGAACGGCGTGGTCACGGGGCTTCTTTCGAGCACTCGAACTAACATTTCGAGTCTGATATTCCGCAAGATAACTACAGCGCGTTCAAAAGGCGTTAAAATAGAGATGACCATGCAAAGTGGTACCAGTACTGCAGCTCGAGCAGAGAATTTTTATGCAACAGGCGTGCTAAGGGATTCATACTAATTATGAATGTAGCATGAAGTATGTAACATGAAATATCAGAATAAAAAACTTGCGTGTTCCATGTTGCATCCTTCATTTTCCATGAATTGCGTGTTCCATGTTCCATCCTTCATGTTCCATCGCTCGGGCGGTCAGGCCATTGTCATCGCGGCCTTCTTCTTCCTGGTCATCTCTATTACGCTCAGTCTTGGCATCGCGCATCCGGTCGCGAACCAGATCGAATCGGTGCGAGCGGTCGAAAGCGGGGCGGAAAGTCTTTATGCGGCAGAAGGGATCTCTCAAGATGTGGTCTATCGGCTGATGAAAGGCATGAGCGTTGATACGGTGGAGACGCTTGGTTCCGGCATGGCTACAGGAACGGCAACTACTACCACGATTTTGGACGGCAAGGAAGTTATTGCGGCAGGGGATAGAGATCGCTTCGTCAGGCGAACTAAGACACAGCTTCTTACGGGAAGCGGTACCTCGTTTAACTATGGCGTGCAAGTTGGAGACGGTGGCGTTATATTTCAAAATACTTCCTCGGTTTCCGGCAATCTTTATTCAAACGGACCGGTGACGGGTGCAGGGAGTAATCTCATCAAAGGGGACGTGGTGTCTGCCGGGCCAAGTGGTAACATTCAAAGCGTTCACGCCACTTCCTCAGCCTACGCTAATCAGATCAATAGTTCGACGATTGATAAGGACGCTTACTATAAAACAATCTCCAATACGACCGTTGGTGGAGCTTCACACCCGAATAGCCCGG
This sequence comes from uncultured Candidatus Saccharibacteria bacterium, assembly GCA_964579985.1. Classification (GTDB taxonomy): domain Bacteria; phylum Patescibacteriota; class Minisyncoccia; order Phycocordibacterales; family UBA10002; genus UBA10002. The sequence continues at coordinate 6,768 of CAZOIN010000081.1, read as the reverse complement.
ACCAGGCTACAACCACGCTTCCGATTTCCGATGCAATGATTGCAAACATGGAAACCGACGCGGCGGCAGGCGGAGTGATTAGTGCTCCGTGTCCGTATGAGACGCCAAGTGCCGTGACGCTCGGCCCCGTGAAAATCAATTGCGACCTCAATATAAGCGGCAGTGATGTTATCACGCTCAAAGGACCGATTTGGGTGACAGGAAATATTAATATCAGTAATTCCGCTATTGTCAAAGTCGATGCTTCGCTCGGTAATAAAAGTGTCGCGATTATTGCCGATAAGCTAACTGACCATACCGACAGCAGTATCATTACCTTGAACAACTCCACACAATTTCAAGGATCGGGTACCGCGGGTTCTTTTGTGGTGTTAATCTCGCAAAATGATCGGGCGGCTCATGGAGGTAATGGAAGCGGTGAAGAGGCAATTATAGTGCAGAACAGTGTCACTGGGGCGCTTCTTGTGTACGCGGCTCACGGCGAGATTCATTTAAAAAACAGCGTCAGTCTTAAAGAAGTGACAGCCTATCGGCTTCGCCTTAGCAATAGTGCGCAGGTAGTCTATGATACGGGCTTGGTCAATCTCTTGTTTACAACTGGGCCTGCTGGCGGCTATGTTTTTGGTAACTGGAGGGAGGTGGAGTGAGAACAATAACAGACAACTTATAACTGAATGACTGAATAACATCCATGATAATTTTCTTCGTGCAAAAGACTATCCACAGGCGGACTTTTACGTCTTGTTGACAAATAAATGGCGTTCACATACTGTGAATTAGGGAATGGAACAGCGGGTTGGCTGTTTACGATTGCGGCAGCACCTAAAAGGGCGCTACAAATTATGAACAATAACAACAATAACAACAAAACCAACGCGAACTGAGCGGACATTCGGCCGAATGCCACTAGGAATCAGAGACCTTGAAAGATTCCGTCCCGACTCGGGATAAGCATCGGTCTCCGACCTTTTTGAGAAATACGTGACGATAACACCTATTTGGTGTCACGTCTCGAAGAGACCATCGTTAGCGGCGAGACATCAATCTTGCCGCTATTTTTGTTTATAAAATCTGCGGTGTATACTGTGCATGTGAAAAAAAAGAAGCTTATTATCGCGAATTGGAAAATGCATCCCGGAAGTGCCGCGGAAGCGAGGGTGCTTTTTCATAAGACCAAACTGACGGGCGGCAGGCTCGATGCGGTCGAGACAGTTGTCTGTCCGCCATCTCCCTATCTCGGACTGTTCGCGCACGCGGGCACGAGTAGAGTACTCCTCGGCACACAAAATGTCTTTTGGGCCAACTCGGCGCGTGCGACCGGCGAGATAAGCCCTGAAATGCTTAAGGATCTTGGAGTGTCCTACTGTATCGTCGGCCACTCGGAACGCCGGGCACTTGGCGAAACCGATGAAATCGTTTCAAAAAAATTGAAAGCCGTCCTCGCTGAAGGCCTTATTCCCGTCGTCTGCGTCGGAGAAAAAGAGCGTGATGTCGAGGGGCGATATTTTGGAATACTCAAAACACAAATCACCGCGTCATTTTCCGGGACGAAAAAGGCGCAATTCCGTGATATCTGTATCGCCTATGAACCGCTCTGGGCGATAGGAAAGAGCGCGCGAGAGGCCATGGAGCCGCGCGTTATCCGCGAGATGTCGATTTTTATACAAAAAGTGCTCTCCGACCTATACGGCGCGGAGGCCGCACAGCTTCCTAGGATTCTCTACGGCGGTTCCGTCGAAGAGAGAAACACGGCTCCCATATTAAGCGAGGGAGGTGTATCGGGGCTCCTTGTGGGACACGCGAGCCTAAATGCGGAAGAGTTTACGAAAATGCTCAAAATCGCCAATGCATTATAAAAACACAAAACACAGTATCCAAAAATCCAGACAAAACACAAACATCCAAATTTCCCAATCGTTTGTGTTTTGAGTAGTTTGTATCTTTGTTTGGTCTTTGTGTACTGTATTTTGATACGTTTATCTCTATGAATCTTCCATTGCTCAAAGACGCCGAGATCCACGGAAAACGCGTTTTTTTGGCGATTGATTTGAATGTGCCGATACAGAATGGTCGTATTGTCGATGATTTTCGTATCAGGCAGAATAAGAGAACACTCGAATTTTTAAAAGAAAACGGCGCACGGACGCTTTTAGTCTCTCACCGAACTGAAGAGAGTGCATCACTTCGCCCTGTGTATGAATATCTCAAAAAAGACTACGCTGTCGTCTTTGCCGAGACGATAACCGATGCGCGAAACGCACTCGAACAAGCGCCACTTGGCACGTTTGTGATGCTTGAGAACATTCGCAAAGTCGGCGGAGAAAAAGAAAAAGAGAATGATGCCACCTTCGCAAAAGAGTTAGCTTCACTTTGTGATTGTTACGTAAACGAGGCGTTCTCGATTTCGCATCGCTCGCACGCCTCTATCGTCGGCATACCGAAGCTCCTTCCGAGTTATGCCGGCTTCGTATTTGCGGAAGAAGTGGCGAACCTTTCAAAAGCATTTTCGCCTGCGCATCCGGCACTGCTTATTTTAGGGGGCGCAAAATTCGAAACCAAGACGCCGCTTATCGAGCGATTTCTGGATATCGCCGATCATATCTATGTCGGCGGTGCGCTCGCCAACGATATCTATCGTGCGCGCGGATACGAGATGGGGGTGTCTTTGATTTCGGATTGCGTAATAGACCAAAAACTACTCGACAGTCCCAAGATGCATGTTCCTGCAGATGTCATCGTTCGTACGCCTTCAGGCAATATCGAAAAGGGCGCAGATGCGGTAGAAAAAGATGAAAAGATAGTGGATGCCGGTTCGGAAGCGCTCGCCGATCTACGCGTGCTTATCGAAAAAGCTTCCTTTGTCTTGTGGAACGGGCCGCTCGGTGAATACGAAGCCGGATTTGACCAAGGCACCATCGCGCTCGCGCAGATGCTTGCCGAGTGCGATGCCGAGACGATTATCGGCGGGGGCGACAGTCTCGCCGTCGTTTCAAAACTCCGACTTATAGAACGTTTTTCATTTGTCTCAACCGGCGGCGGCGCAATGCTGGAATTCTTAGCGAAGGAAACTTTGCCCGGGATTGAAGCACTCTTGAAGAAGAATTAGGAAGTATGAATTAAGAATTATGGTAAGAACAAACCGGAGACTTCAAAAGTTTAATTCATAATTCATAATTCAGTATTCTTAATTCTTGAGCGAAGCTCGAATCTCTTCCGCTACGAGTTCGCGTTCATTGCCGTTATACTCCTTGCCCACCCAGAGTGAGAACGAATCTTTTCCATAGCGCGGCATAACGTGTACGTGGGCGTGAAAGACGATCTGTCCTGCTACGCGCCCATTATTCATACCAATGTTCACCCCCTTTGCACCTACTTTCAAGATCGCATCCGCGATTTTCTTTGCCACGACCGACATTTTCGCAAACAGTTCGTTGGGCATGTCGTGGATATTCACAAAATGTTTTTTCGGAATCACGAGCGTGTGGCCGGGGTTAACCGGTTTGATATCGAGAAAGGCGAAAATCTCTTCGTCCGCGTAGACTTTGGTACACGGAAGCTCACCTTTGATAATTTTGCAGAAAATGCAGTCCATAAGAAAGTAGATAGTACTTAGTAGATAGTATATAGAAAGAATCTAAAAGAAAAAAGATTGCCCGCGGATTGGTATCCGCGGGCGGCAAGCAAGAAAGGCAGTTAGTTTTGTGCGTGAGGAGAAGGAGAAACAATTGGGTTTTCCTCGACTTCGTCCCCGAGTGCCTCCCAATAGCAACCGGCATGGGCTGGTTTCATGTCTGCCATGTACTCGACATCACCAAGACGGAAATCTCGATGACTGATTGGCATGAGACAGAGAGGACAAACTAGTTCCTTTCCAAGAGATTTTGGCGTATAAGCGTTCATATAAAAGGTTCTGTTTTTCATAAACAGTATATCCTGAAATGAATACAAACGCATCTTCCCGCTTCGTGTTAAAATGCACCTCATGACTCGCCCAGCCGTACGGGAATCGCCTCCGTCAGAGATTGAGAAAAATCTTTTGGGATACTCGCCGCTCACGCGGCAACTTTTGTACGGGAGGGGAATTACGAGCGCGGCAGAAGCGGAGAAGTTTTTGAATCCGCATTACGAAAACCACTCGCACGACCCATTTTCCATGAAAGGTATGGAGAAGGGGGTGGAGCGGATTTTGCGCGCCATTCAAAATAATGAACGCATCGCAATTTTCAGCGACTATGATGCTGATGGCATTCCCGGAGCCGTGGTGCTTCATGACTTTTTCAAACGGATCGGTTACTTGAATTTTGAGAATTACATTCCCGATCGGCACGGTGAAGGTTTCGGTTTGAACTGGAGAGCTGTCGAGCAATTGGGGAATGCAGACTGTAAACTTTTGATAACGATCGACTGTGGAATCACCGATACGCAAGAGGTCGTTCGTGCAGGCGAGCTTGGCATTGACGTGATCATTACGGATCATCACCTGCCTTCTGCGGAGGGATTGCCGCCAGCCTATGCGATCATCAACCCGAAACAAGCCGACTGTGCGTATCCGGAAAAGATGCTCTGCGGGAGTGGGGTGGTGTTCAAACTGATTCAAGCCTTGGTATCTCGTATCCGCTCGGGTTTGAAAATTGAAAATTGTGAATTGAAAATTCCAGCATCCATTTTTCCTGTCGGACAGGAAAAATGGATGCTGGACATGGTCGGCCTCGCGACGCTCTCCGACATGGTCCCACTTACCGGAGAAAATCGAGTGTTCGCGCATTTCGGACTAAAGGTGTTACGTAAATCACCACGCAAAGGCTTGAACGAACTACTCTCGGTACTTCGGATGAATCGGCAAGACATCACCGAAGATGACGTCGGATTCTCAATTTCTCCGCGCATCAACGCCGCCTCGCGCATGGGCGTGCCGATGGACGCCTTCCGTCTCTTTGCGACGCAAGATGACGCAGAAGCCGCCACCCTCGCACGGCATTTGGATAAGATCAATAACGAACGAAAGGGCAAAGTCGCCTCGCTGGTAAAAGAGGTTCGCAAAACGGTGGAAGAGCGGGGAGAGCGGAAAGTGGTGGTAGCAGGGAATCCCAATTGGCGGCCGGCACTCCTTGGACTTGTGGCAAATTCGCTTGCCGAAGATATGCGCTGTCCCGTATTTTTATGGGGAAGAGAAGAAAGCATTGAGCTCAAAGGCTCCTGCCGCTCCGGCGGCAGAGTAGACCTGTCGCTCCTTATGCACGAGGCGCGTTCGGTATTCAGCGATTTTGGGGGGCATAAAGAAGCGGGAGGATTTTCCACGACGCTCGAAAAAGTGCACCTCCTTGAAACGGAACTGGAACGCGCGTATGAAAAAGTTCGTTCGGCTTATGTTCCGGAAGTGTCGCTCGTTGCAGACGCGGTGCTTTCTTTTGACGAAGTTAATCTGCACACTCATGAAGAAATCCAAAAACTGGCTCCTTTCGGAGTGGGGAATCCAAAACCCCTTTTTCTTTTTGAAAATGCCAAAGTCCGAAAAATGGAGCAGTTCGGCAAAGAAAAACAGCATTTGAAACTCACCTTTGCAAAACAGAATGGTGTCTATGTTAACGCCATAAAGTTTTACGCTAAGCCCGAAGACTTCGGTCTTGTAGGTTCGACCTCAAATCGGGAGAGAGGTCGAACCTCTATCGCAGAACTTGAACCCCTTTGCGTCAATTTTCTCGCGCATCTCGAAAAATCAACTTTCGGCAATCGAACGGAGCTCCGACTCCGGATTGTTGACATGGTATGAGATTTTTTCTTTTGCGAAAAATTAAAACCCCGAAAGCAAATTCGGGGTGGAACAATACAAAGTGAAGTGATTATCGCTAGACTTCGAGAGGGTAGACTTTAACGGGCGGAGAATCTGTCCGGCCTATTCCATGCACAGGCAGGTTCACTCCCAATGTGCTGTGGGCCACATCGATTGCATCCATCATCTCCGTCTCGCTTACCTCTTTGTTTGCGGCGAATCCCCGAAGCGCTTCTTCGATGATGTCGGGTTTGTATTCAGAACACAAACTGTTTTCCCACTGTTCTTTTGTCATAATAATTGTGCCTTTCTTCGCAACTCTTTCAAGTCCGCGTACTGTTGTACGCGAACCCAATTTTTGATTCTTAATTAACGATAGCACAGAATTTCTATTTTCATAAATTTTTATTGTTGTTATACTTTCAACATAATTCCTGATTATGCACCCAAAATCCATTGCAATATTCACCGACGGCTCACCTCGAAAAATCCACCTTCGGCAACCGCACCGAGTTTCGGCTTCGGATTGTTGATATTTTCTGATTCCTGTTATAGTTGTGTCAACTCAATGAAAGGAATTATATGTTTCTGATGAAAGCAAGTTCTTTGTTTTGCCGTGTCGGTTTGGTGTTGCTGTGGATTACCGCAATTCTTGCGGTATTGGCTATCGTTACCGCATTCACGGGGTTCCCCGGGTTCAAAAAATTTCCTATCTCCCTTCCAGAGCTCATGGGTTTATCGATAGCCGGTGTAAGCTTTTACCTTTTGGGTCAATTGGCGGACTCATTACGCCATCCGAAAAAGAAGGAAGTTGCTAAAACCCAAGGCAAATGAAAGGTGGTCGTCTAGGTTCGGAATCTCCGAACCTTTCTTTTTGCCAGATTTTTGATATGATAGGCGCATGACCACGGTAACTATCCCCAAACATCTTGCCGATAGAAAAGACCTCATCGCTATCCCTCGTTCCGTTTACGAGGACTTTGTGGAACTTGAGCGGC